>NZ_JAGUUD010000235.1:0-3888 GCF_020177535.1 Paraburkholderia sp. XV
TTTGCGGCGGCAAAGAAAAGTAGGTGCCGCCCCGCACAGGGGCGACGCTTGAAGTGAGCTAACGTAAAGCGGATGCCAGCGCAAACCCCGGCAAACCGCCCGGCGTCGCAGACAAACCAAAACCAAAACCAAAACCACACAAAAAAACCACATCCCATCCCGCAAAGTCACAAACCCGAGCCCCTTGCGGGGAACCCGCAAAAACATTCCATCGCCCGAATTGCCAGCGTTTCACCGTCTTTATTGCCCGATGGCCAATAGACGTCTACCGCAATAATTCATCTCATCGGGAAACGGTATGTCACCGGACCGGGCAGCTCATCGGAGATCAGCTTGAACATTCGCAAATTTGTCGGTGCAACGAGTCGTGACGCGCTGCGTCTCGTCCGCGAGGCATTGGGCTCCGATGCAGTCGTGCTGTCGAACCGCACCAACGAAGATGGCAGCGTCGAAATCGTCGCCGTCGCCGACCGCGACCTGAGCGCGATCACGCCGCGCAGCCAGGAAGGCGCCGCCAGCCAGGGCACAGGCCCGACCGCGACGCCCGCCGGCGCACGACCGATGCTCCCCTCGATGCCCGTCAACAACCCGTATGCGAGCGGAATGCCCGACGTGTTCTCGTCGGTATTCGGCGCGAGCCCCGAGGCAGGCACGGAACGCATGCCCGCCTCAAGCGAAGAGAAGACCGAGCCGCAAACGGCATCCGCCGAAAACGCGGCAGCCGAAAACCAGCCGAACCCCGCGCGCCCAACGGACGACGTGCGTGTCGACCTGCGCAGCGAAATGCCCGCCGCATCGGCGAAACCCGCAGCGGCAGCCATGCCGGAAACATCGGCCCGTCAACGCACGATGGCCGAAACGAACCCCTGGCTGATCGATCACGCGCGCCGCATCGCGTCGAAGGACGTGGTCCACGCGGCCAATCCGACGATGACGCCCGCCGCCGCCATGGCGCGCGGCCTGGGTACGCCCGTCGATGCCGTCCAGGAAGAAGCGAAGCCCGACTGGGCCCGCGAAGCCGCACAACTCGCCGCGCGCCGCGCCACGCAGAAAAACAACGTGATTCCGACGACGGCGGAGGGCGCAGGCGACATCAACATGTCGCGCGACCCGCGCAAGAACGCAGCCGCCGCCGACATGACGCCGAAGCAGGCCGCCGCGCTGACGGAATCGATCAAGTCGCGCATCGAGCAGATGGTCAACGAGACCGTGATGCAGGAACTGACCTCCATGCGCGGCATGATGGAAGAACAGTTCGCCGGTCTCGTGTGGGCCGACCGCCAGCGCCGCAGCCCGACGCATGCCGCATTGACGCGACACCTGTTCGCGGCCGGCTTTTCGGCGCAGCTCGTAAAGATGGTGATCGACAACCTGCCCGAAGTCGAAGGCATGGACGAGGGCATGGAGTGGGTCAAGACGGTGCTCGAATCGAACGTGCCCGTGATGGAAAACGAAGACGCGCTGATGGAGCGTGGCGGCGTGTTCGCGTTGATGGGCCCGACGGGCGTCGGCAAGACCACGACCACGGCCAAGCTCGCCGCGCGCTGCGTGATGCGCTTCGGCGCCAGCAAGGTCGCGCTGCTCACCACCGACAGCTACCGGATCGGCGGTCACGAACAACTGCGTATCTTCGGCAAGATTCTGGGCGTGTCGGTGCATGCCGTGAAAGACAGCGCCGACCTGCAGCTCGCACTCTCCGAGCTGCGCAACAAACATATCGTGCTGATCGACACGATCGGCATGAGCCAGCGCGATCGTCTGGTTTCGGATCAGATCTCGATGCTGTGCCGCGCTGGTCAGCCCGTGCAGCGCCTGCTGCTGCTGAACGCGACGAGTCACGGCGACACGCTGAACGAAGTCGTGCAGGCGTACCAGAACGCACCGGACCAACAGCCGCTCGCCGGCTGCATCCTGACCAAGCTCGACGAAGCGACCAACCTGGGCAGCGTGCTCGATACGGTGATTCGCTACAAGCTGCCCGTGCACTACGTGTCGACGGGACAGAAGGTGCCGGAGAACCTGTACGTCGCGACGAAGAAATTCCTGATCAAGAGCGCCTTCTGCATTCCGCGCGAGAACTCGCCGTTCGTCCCACAGGACGAGGACGTGCCGGCGTTGCTGTCGGCCCTGTCGGCCCGCTCGACCGCCGATCTGCACGAGGTTCGCTTTGGATAAGTTCGTGCTGGACCAGGCTGAAGGACTGCGGCGTCTGCTTGCGCGCTCCGGCTCGCGGGTCATAGCGGTCGCAGGCGGCTCGCACGGCGTAGGCGTGACGACGACGGTGGTGAATCTCGCCGCTGCGCTCGCCGAGCAGGGCAAGGATGTGCTCGTCATCGACGAAAGTCTCGGCGCGCGTTCGGTGAGCACGATGCTGGGCGGCGTGCGCGGCGCGGGCAACGTCGCTGCCGTGATGCGCGGCGAGATGACGCTCGACGAGGCGGCTGGACGGCACGCGTTGGGTTTCGCGGTGCTCAACGCGTCGCGCGGCAATCGCGAGAGCTGCACGCGCGAACAGATGGGCGTGGTGCTTAGCGGACCGGCCGACGTGGTGCTGATCGACGCGCAGGTGGACCGCGAAGGCTCGCTGTCGGCGCT
Organism: Paraburkholderia sp. XV; assembly: GCF_020177535.1. Classification (NCBI taxonomy): domain Bacteria; kingdom Pseudomonadati; phylum Pseudomonadota; class Betaproteobacteria; order Burkholderiales; family Burkholderiaceae; genus Paraburkholderia; species Paraburkholderia sp. XV. The sequence continues at coordinate 2,596 of NZ_JAGUUD010000235.1, forward strand.
CGCGATGCAGTCGCACGACGTGATGGTGGTGACGCGTGTCGCGGCGCAGGCGATCACCGATGCGTATGCATGCATGAAGCGTCTGCATTTTGCGCATGCGATCGCGCAGTTCCGCGTGCTCGTGAATCACGTGCAGAGCGTGGCCGATGCACACACTGCGTTTGAGAACCTGGCGGGCGTGGCGGGGCGTTATCTCGCTGTGTCGCTTGAAGATGCTGGCTGCGTGGCGGCCGATCCTTTGATGGCGCGGGCCATGGAGTTGTCGCGTTGTGTCGTCGATGCGTTCCCATCGGCACCTGCTGCGCGCGATTTCCGTCATATCGCAGCCGAACTGCAGTACTGGCCGATGCGGCCAGCGATTTCGTCACGGACGCATGGCGTGCCGCCGACGACCGTAACAACGGCGCAATACGCCGATCAACCGTCAGCGCAGCACGCGTGAAGGCAAGGACAAGGGGAGCACGATGTACAACGCTCAAGGAAAAATCTCGCAAGCCGAGGTTCTGACGAAGTACGCACCGCTGGTGCGCCGTCTCGGCTTGCAGCTCGTGGCGAAGATGCCGGCGAGCGTGGATCTCGACGATCTGATTCAGGCGGGCATGATTGGTCTGCTGGATGCGGCGAGCCGCTACAAGGAAGACCAGGGTGCGCAGTTCGAGACATACGCGAGCCAGCGGATTCGCGGCGCGATGCTCGACGAGTTGCGCAGTAATGACTGGTTGCCGCGGAGTTTGCGGCGCACGTCGCGCGAGGTGGAGTCGGCTGTGCATCAGGTTGAGCAGTCGCTCGGGCGCTCGGCGAGCGAGACCGAGATTGCTGAGCATCTGAAGATGCCGCTCGATGAGTATCAGTCGATGTTGCAGGATCTGCACGGCAGTCAGCTGATCTATTACGAAGACTTTGATCGTTCGGCCGATGATGAGCCGTTTCTTGACCGGTACTGCGTTGATCATTCCGATCCGTTGTCGGCATTGCTCGATGAGTCTTTGCGTGGCGCTCTGGTCGAGGCGATTGACCGGTTGCCCGAGCGGGAGAAGCTCTTGATGTCGCTGTATTATGAGCGTGGGTTGAATTTGCGCGAGATCGGCGCAGTGATGGAAGTCAGCGAATCGCGGGTCTGTCAGTTGCATTCGCAAGCTGTTGCAAGGCTTAGGACTCGTTTGCGGGAGCAGGCATGGGCTTCTGCTGAAACTAGCTGATGCGCTGTTGATTTTTGCTTTTGCTTTTGCTTTTGCTTTCGCTGGCATCCGCGAATTGTTAGCTCGCTTCAAGCGTCGCCCCTGTGCGGGGCGG
>NZ_JAGUUD010000236.1:0-3832 GCF_020177535.1 Paraburkholderia sp. XV
AAGTCGACGGACAGGTAAGACTTCTCACGCTGCTCGTGGCTTTACATCTGCTCGTTTTTTCCGAGTCTCGAACGTGGTTGTCGCCCGCGCAGTCCGTAGGTGTCATGCGACGATGGCACATCGCCGATTCCACCGTGCTGGATGTCCTTCGACGGGTCAGGATTTCGAGTCGGGCGTTACCCATCGCGGTCCGTTTGACGGAGTGTCACGGCTGTCTGCTGGACCCGGTCGGCATCCGTGCGATATTTGATAGCGGGGGATCGATCGATGCGGACGCGGTGCTCTACCGGATCATCCGGCGTGCGTGCGAATCAGCGCTGCTGCGGGACTCACCTTGACTCACCTTGAGGAACGAGATGTCTGTCGGCGCGTCACCAGCCATATTCTCCGGCATGCTTCGACCTCGCGCGAGCGTGTCGGCACGGCGGTTGCTGCATGCTTGAGCCGGATGGGCTTTCCAACCCTACGACGGCCGCGCACTGCCGCGCTTCAGGAGGACCCATGCCATGCCATTCCAATCCTATCTTCCTTACCGCAATTGCACCGTCGATGTCTGCGTGACGCCCGCGAAAACATACGCGCTTGGCGGCGTATACAGGCGGTACCGGGTAACCTGGACCATTTCTTCGCCTGGCCGAACTGGAAATCAGGTCGTCAGTTTCCCTGAGCAGTTCGATTTCCTGTCCGAACAGGAAGCCTTCCGCTACGGGGAGAAGCGGGCGCACACGTTTATTGATTCCATTCTTTCGACACCGTCGCAGCTGCACGGCTTAAGCGACGGACTAGTGCGAGGATGACGTCCTCGACGGTTCCTGGTGCGTGGGACACTGGCGGGCCCGTCTGGGCGCTTTGGCGATGGCCCACGCAAAGGCCCGTGACACTTCATATGAGCCAGGCCCGACAGGTTGCCGCTCGGCTTACCGCTGCTGCCCCGGATCGGCGAGTTGCTGCTGTTCGTCGCACGCATGGTGCGTCGATTCGGATTTCCCGCTCACGTGTCGCCGCGCCGCTTCGATAGAGCGTGCAAGGGCAGGGTCATCGCCATGTTGCCGCGCCGCTGTCTCTGCCAGATCCAGGTACGCTTGTGCGACGCGGCGCAGATCGTCTTCGGAGGCATCTTCGATCCCGATCAGCTTGTTGCTGGCGTCCTTTTGCGATGCCAGCAATTCATTGAGCTTGAGATGCACGGCGACCGAGTCCTTGTTCTGGCTTTGCTGGATGAGGAACACCATGAGGAAGGTGACGATAGTCGTTCCAGTGTTCACGACGAGTTGCCAGCTTTCGGAAAAGTGGAAGAGAGGTCCGCAAACCAGCCAGATCACAATGGAGATGGCCGCCAGCCCGAAGGCGTAAGGCGATCCGGCCCAGCGGGTTACCGCGGCCGCGAACGCATCGAAGGCACGCGAGACGGGATTTCGCCTCGCATACGCGGGACTCGACGTGTTCGGCACGCTCGCGAGCGCATCTGTGGGGCCGCTGCCGCTGCCGTGTGAGGTTTCGTGAGTCATGGCACCTCCCCGTTTTGAACTGTTCGTGTCCGTGGTCACCATCCTGGTGGCATTTGGCGTGCCTGAATCTTGCTACCGGTTTACCGGACCCGTCATGCCTGTGAGCAACGGAACCCGCATCCGGCGTCAGCCGTCGGAAGGCACGCATAACTGCACTGTCGGATGCACGCATCAGGGAGCCAACATGAAGGAGCGAGCGACCGTCATCTGCCGACGTGACGACACGGTTCTGTTCGTGCGTCATCGCATCCGTTGGGCTTTGCCTGGCGGCGCGGTCCGCCCGAACGAAAGTCCATTGCAATGCGCGCATCGCGAGCTCGAGGAGGAGACTTCGCTGGTCGCCGTGTCGTCAGCCTACCTTTGGCAGTTCGTCGGCTTCAACAAGCGCCATCACGTATTCATCGTGGAAATTGCAGACAGCGCAGACCCGCAGCCGCGAAACGAAATACGGAGTTGCAGATGGTTCGTTCCACGCGACATCGGAACACTACTGGTCAGCGTGCCGACGAGGTCGATTCTGGAACTCGCGTCGGGCCGTCGTGGCCACGCCTGGCAATGGACGACTCAAAGACCACGAAAAGCTGGGCCGCACGATGCGCCTCTGCCATGGGAATGACGGGCAGCTGGCCAGTCTCTTTGCCACCGTGCGGGCGGGGGGGGCACGTTTCTCGCGCTGCATGCAGCAGAGCGAATATTGCACGGCCCGATTGGAAAAGTTACGCGAAACGACTGCAAACCCCGACGCGCTCCCATGCGATGCGGGATCAACCCAGGAGGAAGGATGGCAATGAAGCGCGAAGAATTCGAGCAAAAGGTCGGAAGCATATTGCGCGATCACGGTTCCGGCGTGACAGCTGATCTGACTGACGAACTGCTCGCTTACTGGAACGGCCATGGGGTCGCCTATGTGCAGGTTTGCGAGCCGCCGCCGGACACCAGTTATGAAGAATTTGTCATGGACGACGCGCAGTGGAGAAACTGGCGGTCGTGGCTCGAGGCATGGATAGAAGCGCCGATGTTCAGCGTGCGCCCTGAAGTGCACAACTGGCTCTCGGAAGAACCGCCTGCCGACGCTGGAGAGTAGAAGCGGGATGCCATGGCCCGGCCGATAACGGTCCGATGCCCTGTTGATCGGTCTGGGCGTTCCCATGGGCGGGTAGGCGAGTGCAGGGCACCCGCCTACGCCTGCAATAAAGTCTTCGTCACTATGTCGACCGGCCGGTTACTCCGCTAACCATGCCGAGCCGGGATATCACGACTGCGCGTATCGGCCCCGGTGCGGCAGCGTATCGCCCCTGGTCGAAGAACCACCGGGCTCTTCAAAAGGCGGCTGATGCCTGAAGCCCGCGCTGCCCGAAACAATGGCGATAATTGCGCCCACAATGAGTGCGGCAAACGAGTACCAGCTGGCCCGCGCGACACCGCGAGCGGCCTGGTCCGCTGCCTGACGGGCCTGCGGTTCCGCATCCGGACTCGACGCGAATGACGCTGCCGATGCGACGGCTGCCTGGACCTGCTGTCTCGCGGAGTCGATCGACGGGTTTGCCGCTCCTGTCCGGTTCGTTGCCGCTGCGCCGACTTGCGCGCCCGTCGCTGCGACGCTACCGACTGTGTTGACGGCACCCGTGACGATGGAGGTCATGCCGTAGACAACCAGCAGCGTCATGACAGCCCACGCGAGCAGACCGTGGAGCCATCCGAGCACCGGGGCACATCGTCCCGCGAAATAGGACCCGACAAAGACCGCGAGCACCGTCGTCAAGATCATCCAGACACCGGAGCCGAACCCAAAACCTTCGAGCGGATGCGGTTTTGACATCGGCGTTAGCAGCGACGCTCCGATTGCCGTCCCGAGTACGCTCATGATCAGATACACAATCATCGACAGGATGACGCCTGCGATGACGGTGCCCCAGGACAGTCTTGGCAGACCATCGCGCGTGCTGAGCAGTTTCATGATTACCCCCTTGGCGTGCCACGCGCGGTGGCCGGTCGGACACCGCGCGGCGCTTTGGTTGCGCAAACGCCATGCCGTTGCGCCGTGCATTTGGCAGATGCAGGAATGTCACTTCCAGACGACAGCGATCCCGCGCCTGTCATACATGTCTGCCGTGATCAGGTTCCGTGCTTCGGACCGCGCGGCGCATTGTCCGCGCTGGGTTGCAGGTCTGGATCGACGTGATCGTGTTCAGGCGTGTACGAGCCTTGTTCAGGATGATCCTTTCCTTTCGGAACCAGCGTTTCGTCCATGTTGCCGTGCGGCTTCTGTGTGACGGTGCCATCGGGGGCGACGCTCACGTCGCCGTCGTCCGATTGAAGTCTGC
>NZ_JAGUUD010000237.1:0-3797 GCF_020177535.1 Paraburkholderia sp. XV
GCCCCGCACAGGGGCGACGCCTGAAGCGAGATAACGAATCGCGGATGCCAGCGCAAAGACCAAAACACCGAACGGCGACGCCTGAAGCACGCTAACGAATCGCGGATGCCAGCGCAAAACCCGAGAAAACCACATCAGCGTCGCAAGACAAAAAAAAACGCCCAGCCCTATTCAAAGAGCCAGGCGTCTCACACCTACAAAATCAAAAACAAAAACCAAAAATGAACAACGAAAAAATCAGTTTCCAATGTAATCAAACAACGACAACTTCTGAATCATCGAAAAACCCTGCTGCGCTGCCTGCAGCGAAAACTGCGTCATCGTGTACTTGCTGATGACGGACGTCAAATCAGTCTGCGTCAAATCCGCAAGATTGCTCGTCGTCTGCAACGAGTTCGTCTGCGTCACCGTCTGCAGCGCCTCGACCTCCTGCTCCCGGCCGCCCACGGACGTCTGAATCGACGTCACGTTGTTCATCGTGTTATGCAACTGGGTCATCGCCGTGCCCAGCGCGTTCGTCAGGTTCGCCTGGCCGCCCGTGCCCGAAACGGGCGTTTGCAGCGCGGCAATCACGCTGTCGAGATTCGCGAATACGTCCTTGCTCGACTGCGCCGCAGGCGTCACCGAGAACGAATCGCCAGCATTGGGCGCACCCGTAATCGTCACGCTCTGGCCGCCGCCGCCAAGCGAAATCGCCTGGCCAGTCGCAAAGGTCTGCGGCGCGCTCGTCGTCGATGTGGTCGCGTCGGTGATCGTGTACGTCGTCGCAGACGTGAAGTTGATCGTGAACTTGTGCTGGTTCGTCGGATCAGTCGGATTGCTCACCGACACATTGCCGATCGTGCCCGTTCCCGTGTTCGCCGAATTGCCCGCCGTCACCGCCGCGCTGCCCGCCGGCGAGATGCTCAGGAACACCGCCTGGCCCGTATCGCCGATCGCGATGTTGCGCGTGCCCGTCACCTGCACGTTCTGCACGCCGTTGTCACCGTTGTACTGCACAGCGCCGCTCGCGTTGATCGAGAACGGCGGCGTCCCTGCCTGATAACCAGCGTACAGATAGCTGCCCGAGCCGTCGGTGCCGTTCGCAAGACCCATCAGCTGGTTGCGCAAACCCTGCAGCTGCGTCGCGATCGCGCCGCGGTCGCCGTCGTTGAGCGAGCCGTCGCCCGCGCGCACCAGCTGCGTGCTGATCGACGTCAACACGTTGTTGATGCTGGAGAGCGAGCCGTCCTCGGATTGCAGCGCAGCGAGCGCGGTGTTCTGGTTGTCGGCGTACTGCGACAGCGTCGCGCCCTGCATGCTGAGCTGCACGGCCTGCGCTGCGCCGACCGGGTTGTCCGACGGCGTCGCGAGACTCACGCCGCTCGACAGTTGCTGATACAACGACGCCAGTGTGGATTGCTGATCGTCCATCGTCTGGACGTTCATGCCGAAATACTGTGAAGTAGAGATGCGCATAGTCGTTCAACGCCTCAATTGAAAATGCCGAGGATCGTCTGGAACAGCGTCTGGGCCGTCTGGATGACCTTGCTGTTCGCCTGATACAACTGCTGGTATTGCAGCAGGTTCGCCGCTTCCTCGTTGATGTTCACGCCGGAGATCGCCTGCTGCGCGGTCGTGATCTGCGTGACGAGCGATGTCTGCGATTTGCTCGACGCCTGAATCTGGTTCGTCTGGTTGCCGATGTCGTTCACGTAGTTCGCGTATGAGTCGGTCAGCGTGAGCGTACCGTTGCCCATCGACTTCGTCGTCACGAGATTGGAGATCGCCTGCGCGTTGCGCCCATCCTTGCCGCCCGCCGGGTTCGGCGCGATCGTGAAGGTGTCGCCGTTCGCGGGCGTGCCCGTGATCTGCAGCGACACGTTGTTGATGGTGCTGCCCGTGATCGTCATCGACGCGCCCATGGCCGGGTTGTATGGCACATTGGGCGTCGCTGCCGTGATGTTGTACGAGGTGGGCGGCGTGCCGGCGATGGTCACGGTCGAGCCAACCGGGAAGCCGGAGATCGATCCCGTCGTCGAATTGTACGTGAGCGTGGTGGTCGTGCCCGGCAGCGTGTAGCCCGCCGACACCGTGCCTTGTGTCACCGACGAGGTGCCCGTATTGGACGTACCCTTCGACACCAGTACGGGCGACGAAGCCGCGATGGCCGCGCCGTCGCTGGTCGTCAGCCCGAAGCCGTTCAGCGCCCCGCGCGTCGGCTCGACGGTGAACGAATCGCCGGGGTTCATGGTGCCCGTCAGCGAGAACTGCATGCCGCCGATCGGGTTGGTCAGGTTGGCGGCCTGGCCGACGACCTGGCCCGTCTCGCGATCGGTGAGCGTGTAGTTCGAGCCGTCGTACGACAGCGTGTAATTTCCCGATACGGGCTGCGACGGATTGGACAGCGAAGCGCCCAGCGTCGCGCCGCCCGTGTTCTTCAGGTTCGCGAAGATGGTCGGATTGCCGACCGTGAACAGCGCGCCGCCCTTGTTGCCGTTCAGGTCGATACCGAGCGAATTCTGCGCGTTGACCTGCGCGGCGAAGCTCGTCGCGATCGCGCCGAGTTGCGCTTCGGCGGGATCGAGTGTCTGGCTGCGGAACGTCATCAGCCCACCGATCTGCCCTCCCAGCTGGACGCTGTCGGGCAGGATTTGCGGCGTCGTCGTTCCGGCCTGGCTCGCAAGACCTGCGTAGGCAACGGCCGTTTCCGTCGGGTCCGACGGCGATGTGACGGTAGTGAGATTGAAGCTCTTGTCGGAGACGACGAGCGGCTGGCCATTGCCCATGAACACGCTGTAGCCGCTATCGCCTTGCACGACCTGCACGCCGACGAGTTGCGACAGGTTCGAGATGGCGAGGTCGCGCTGGTCGAGCAGCTGGTTGGGCGGCTGGCCTTGCGTGCTCAGCGACTGGATCTGCGAATTGAGCTGCGCGATTTGTGCGCTGTAGGTGTTGATCTGTTTGACCGTATCGCCGATCTGCGTGTTGACGCTGGTGCGCAGCTGGTCGTACTGATCGCCTGCAGCGTTGATCTGGTCCGCCAACGATTGCGCGTTGCTGATGGCGCTTTGACGCATCGCGGGATTCGACGCATCGTTCGCGACGTTCTGCATGCCGGTGAAGTACGACGTGATTGCGCTCGAGATGCCCGAGGTCGGATTGCCGACCATGTTGTTGAGCTGCGCGATCAGGTTGTAGTAGGTGTTAAGCGAACCGGACTGCGACTGGGCGTTGTTCAGTTCGGTCGTCAGGTACTGGCTGTACTGGCGCTGGATGGTCGTGGTCGACACGCCGCTGCCGAGATAGCCCGAGCCCGTGTACTGTCCGCTCGATTCCGAGTAGACGGGACGCTCGACGGAATAGCCAGGCGTCGCCTGATTGGAGATGTTCTGACCTGTAGTCGTCAGACCCCATTGGGCTGCGTTGAGTCCACTAAGGCCGATGCTAAAAAGGTTACTCGACATGCGTCATCCTGAAAGACGGCGTAAGGGGCGGTGTGTGTGCACCGCCAGGTTGACCGGATAATTTGTATATCGGCCTTCCGGCGGGAAGATTGAGGGCGGGAATGTTTTTTTTGCGCGCAGCGCACCAGGGGTTTTTTGCGCGGAGCGCTGGGTGGGGTTTGGTTTTGCTCTGCGATGGTATCCGCGATTTGTTTGCTCGCTTCAGGCGTCGCCGTTCGGTGTTTTCAGGCTTTGCGTTGGCATCCGCGAATTGTTAGCTCGCTTCAAGCGTCGCCGTTCGGTGTTTTCACGCTTTGCGTTGGCATCCGCGAATTGTTAGCTCGCTTCACGCGTCGCCCCTGTGCGGGGCGG
>NZ_JAGUUD010000238.1:0-3624 GCF_020177535.1 Paraburkholderia sp. XV
GGCAAAGAAAAGTAGGTGCCGCCCCGCACAGGGGCAACGCGTGAAGCGCGCTAACAAATCGCGGATGCCAGCGCAAAGGCTAAAACACCAAACCACAACGCGTGAAGCACGCAAACGCATCGCGGACGCCAGCGCAAAGTCAAAACCCCCAAAGCGTCGCAGACAAAAAAAACCCTTCACCGTAAAGAAAACTTCGCCACCGCCACCTTAAGCGCCTGCGCCTGATCATCCAACGCCCGCGCAGCGGCAGTAGCCTGCTCAACGAGTGCAGCATTCTGCTGCGTCCCCGCATCCATCTGCGACACCGCGAGATTAATCTCCTCGATCCCCGAACTCTGCTCGGCGGAAGCCGCCGAAATCTCACCCATAATATCCGTCACGCGCTTCACGGCCTTGACGACTTCGTCCATCGTCTGCCCCGCGTCCTGCGCAAGTTGCGAGCCGTTGCTCGCCCGCTCGACCGACGCGCTGATCAGCGTCTTGATCTCCTTGGCAGCCGCCGCGCTACGTTGCGCGAGATTGCGCACCTCACCCGCCACCACCGAGAACCCACGCCCCTCCTCGCCCGCACGCGCCGCCTCGACGGCGGCGTTCAAAGCAAGGATATTGGTCTGGAAAGCGATCCCCTCGATCACGCCAATGATGTCGCCAATGCTCTTCGCGCTGTCGTTGATCTGGCCCATCGTCGCGACCACGCGGCCAACCACGTCGCCGCCCTTCTCCGCTATCGACGACGCATTGTCGGCGAGCGTGCGCGCCTGCTTCGCGTTGTCCGCGTTCTGGCGCACCGTCGACGTCAACTCCTCCATGCTGCTCGCCGTCCGCTCGAGCGCCATCGCCTGCTGTTCGGTGCGCTGCGACAGGTCGAGATTGCCCATCGAAATCTGCCCCGACGCGGCCGCAATCGCCTCGGCACTCGCCGCGATATGCGAAACCGTCGACGACAGGCCGTTCTGCATGTCGCGCAGCGCGGACAGCATGCTGCCGTTGTCGCGCTTGCCGAGCACGATGTCGTTCGACAGATCGCCCGCTGCAATACGGCTCGCGATCTCCTTCGCGTACACCGGCTCGCCGCCCAGTTGCCGCGCGAGACGCCTCACCACCCACTCGCTGATCACGAACGCGAGCACTATCAGCGCGATCGTCATCACGGCCATCATCACGAACGACGATTGATAGATAAACGACGACGCGTCGATCGTCGCCTTCGCGGCCGTGCCGCGCTGCGCGACCAGCTCATCGACGAGCTTCTCGAGCTTGCCCGTTTCGACGAGCAGCGACACATCCGACGTGCCGACCTGCCAGTTCATCTGCGACAGATCGAGCGGCTGCGCCTTCACGAGCGTGACGAAATCGCGCATATGCCCGCTCCACACGCCGATCGCGGCAGCGAACTTCTTCTGCTGCGCGGTGGCGGCGGCCGAATCGGCGTATTGCTGGAGCGTATTGAGTTCGGCCGACAGACCCGTCAGCCCCTTGTCGATATCGGCGCCGAGTTCGTCGCGTTCCTTTGCGGTCGTCGCCGTCAGCAGCATCTTCTGAGCGCGGCTCGAGCGCAGCAGGTAGCCGCGCGCCTCCTCGGCAGCGCGGCTCGCGATATGGCCTTGCTCGTAGATCGAGCGCATCTGGCCGTTCAGGCGGCTCATCTGCGCGAGCGAAAACACGCCGATCGCCAACGTCCCCGCCAGCAGCACCGCGAACGCAAACCGCAAGGTCGTCTTCACCGACCAGCCGCGCATCCTGCCGCCTGCCGCCCGTTTGCCCGCGCGCGCTTGCCCTCCGGCCGCTTCCCCATCCGGCACGAAACCCGCGCCCGTCCGGCCACCCAGCGAAACTGCTTTCATATTTCTCGTCCCCGCTTGTCGTACTGCCGGAAAGGTCTGTTCCGGCATTGCTGCTTTTCTCTCCGGGTTGACGGCATCGCCGGCGGCGTTCTTGAGGCCGACCGTCCGGCAATTTTCCCGGTCCTGCGCGCGCCGCCTCGTGGGCAGCGCGCCGCGTCGGATTTATACATTGGCCAAAATTCATTTGGCGCGTTTTCCCACGTTTTGCGCTGTGCGTTTCACTCTAATTTGGCCCGACGGCGCGCCATCCCGGTGCCTACGATGTATCCGCCGCACAAAAAACAGGCACGACGGCCCATTTGACGGGACGGCAGATGTCCGAATCGCGACAAAAGTTGGCCGGACATTTGATGGGAGACACACTACACTTCATCAAACGCTAAAAACATCTGCTGTCGCCGACGGTCTTGCCGCAACTGCCGGCGTCTGCTTCCGAGCCACCCTCTCCTGACCGACCTCATGGAAACCAGCCTCGACAAAGGCGCCCTGGCTGGCGCCGCTGCTTCAGCTTCTGCTCCTGCCGCCCCCCGGCCGCAAGCGAAGACCGTCTACTCGATCCTTGGCGCAATCAGCTTTTCGCATCTGATGAACGACATGATTCAGTCGTTGATCCTTGCGATCTATCCGATGCTGAAGGCGAACTTCGCGCTGTCATTCGGGCAGATCGGCCTGATTACGCTGACGTATCAGATCACGGCTTCGCTGCTGCAGCCGCTGGTCGGCGTCTACACGGACAAGCATCCGAAGCCCTACTCGCTGCCCGTCGGCATGGGCTTTACGCTGTCGGGTCTGCTGTTGATGTCGGTGGCGCCGAGCTTCGGCGTGCTGCTGATCGCGGCGGCGCTGGTTGGCTGCGGGTCGTCGGTATTTCACCCGGAGTCGTCGCGTGTGGCGCGCATGGCGTCGGGCGGCAAGCATGGTCTTGCGCAGTCACTGTTTCAGGTGGGCGGCAATGCCGGCTCGTCGCTCGGGCCGCTGCTCGCGGCGCTGATCGTGATTCCGCACGGCCAGCGCAGCATTGCGTGGTTTTCGGTGGCGGCGCTGGTGGGGATTCTCGTGCTCACGCATATCAGCCGCTGGTACAAGCATCATCCAGCGACGAAGAAGGCGCGCGCCGGGCAGGTTGTGCATGCGGCGCTGCCACGTGGCAAGGTGGCGTTCGCGATGAGCATTCTCGTGCTGCTGGTGTTCTCGAAGTACTTCTATCTGACCAGCATCAATAGCTATTTCACGTTCTATCTGATCGACAAGTTCCATCTGCCTGTGCAGGCCGCGCAGGTGCATCTGTTCGTGTTCCTTGCGGCTGTCGCGGCGGGGACTGTGATCGGTGGGCCGGTTGGCGACCGGATTGGCCGTAAATATGTGATCTGGGTGTCGATTCTTGGGGTTGCGCCGTTCACTCTTCTGCTGCCGTATGCGAATCTGTTCTGGACGGGGGTGTTGACCGTCATTATCGGCATCGTGCTGGCGTCGGCGTTTTCGGCGATTCTCGTTTATGCCCAGGAGCTCATTCCGGGTAAGGTCGGGATGGTTGCGGGGTTGTTCTTTGGGTTTGCCTTCGGGCTTGGCGGGATCGGCGCCGCCGTGCTTGGGCAATTGGCTGACGCGACGAGCATCGCCTATGTGTATAAGGTGTGCTCGTTCTTGCCGTTGCTCGGGATATTGACTGTGTTTTTGCCGGATGTTGAGGGGAAGATGGTTAAGGGCTGAATTGCTGGTCCGGGGTTTGGGTTTGGGTTTGGGTTTGGGTTTGGGTTTGGGTTTGGGTTTGGGTTTGGGT
>NZ_JAGUUD010000239.1:0-3551 GCF_020177535.1 Paraburkholderia sp. XV
AAAAAACCGAGGCCGGAATACCGGAACATCGGTATCGGGCAGATATTGACGGCATACCGTCTTCCTCTGGCGGGACGGGTGTCGATCCTTCACCGCGTAAGCGGCGGCCTGCTGTTCATCTGCCTGCCGTTCCTGCTGTACCTCTTCGACCAGAGCCTGACCTCTGAACTGAGCTTCGAGGTGTTCAAGGGCTTCCTGTCCAACATCGTCGTCAAGCTGATCACGCTGGTGCTGGCCTGGGCGTTCCTGTTTCACTTCTGCGCGGGCGTGCGCCATCTGGCGATGGACGTGAACCACGACGCGGTATCGAAAGAGCGCGGCAAGAGCACGTCGGTCGTCGTGCTGGCGGTGTCGTCGATCCTGACCATCGCCTTCGCGCTCAAACTGTTCGGAGCCTTCTAAAAACATGTCCGCCAATAACCGAGTTGGTTCGAAGCGCCTCGTCGTGGGCGCGCATTATGGTCTGCGCGACTGGCTCGCGCAGCGCATCACGGCCGTGATCATGGCCGTGTACACGGTCATCCTGCTCGCCTGGTTCTTCGGCGCGCACGCATTCTCTTACGACGGCTGGGCCGGGATCTTCGCCACGCAGTGGATGAAGCTCGCCACCTTCGTCACGCTGCTGGCGCTGTTCTATCACGCATGGGTCGGCATCCGGGACATCTGGATGGACTACATCAAGCCCGTCGGCACGCGGCTCGTGCTGCAGGCGTTGACGATCGTCTGGCTGCTCGCGTGTGCGGGCTACGCTGCGCAGATTCTCTGGAGAGTGTAAAGAATGGCTGCAATCAAGAATTCCCTGCCGCGCCGCAAGTTCGATGTGGTGATTGTCGGCGCAGGCGGCTCGGGGATGCGCGCGTCGCTGCAACTGGCGCGCGCGGGTCTGTCGGTGTGCGTGCTCTCGAAGGTGTTCCCGACGCGCTCGCATACGGTGGCCGCACAGGGCGGCATCGGCGCCTCGCTCGGCAACATGAGCGAAGACAACTGGCACTACCACTTCTACGACACGATCAAGGGCTCCGACTGGCTCGGCGACCAGGACGCGATCGAGTTCATGTGCCGCGAAGCGCCGAACGCCGTGTACGAACTCGAACACTTCGGCATGCCGTTCGACCGTAACGCGGACGGCACGATCTACCAGCGCCCGTTCGGCGGCCACACGGCGAACTACGGCGAGAAGCCCGTGCAGCGCGCGTGCGCGGCGGCTGACCGGACCGGCCACGCACTGCTGCACACGCTTTACCAGCAGAACGTCGCGGCGAAGACGACGTTCTTCGTCGAATGGATGGCGCTGGACCTGATCCGCGACGCCGACGGCGACGTGCTGGGCGTGACCGCGCTGGAAATGGAAACGGGCGACGTCTACATCCTCGAAGGCAAGACCACGCTGTTCGCCACGGGCGGCGCGGGCCGGATCTTCGCGGCATCGACCAATGCGTTCATCAACACGGGCGACGGCCTGGGCATGGCCGCACGCGCGGGCATCCCGCTCGAAGACATGGAATTCTGGCAATTCCACCCGACGGGCGTGGCGGGCGCGGGCGTGCTGATCACGGAAGGCGTGCGCGGCGAAGGCGGCATCCTGCGTAACTCGAACGGCGAGCGCTTCATGGAGCGCTATGCGCCGACGCTGAAGGACCTGGCGCCGCGCGACTTCGTCTCGCGCTCGATGGACCAGGAAATCAAGGAAGGCCGCGGCGTCGGTCCGAACAAGGACCACGTGCTGCTCGATCTGTCGCACATCGGCGCCGAGACGATCATGAAGCGTCTGCCGTCGATCCGCGAAATCGCGCTGAAGTTCGCGAACGTCGACTGCATCAAGGAGCCGATCCCCGTTGTGCCGACCATCCACTACCAGATGGGCGGCATTCCGACCAACATCCACGGTCAGGTGGTGGGCACCGCGAAGGGCCACGAAGACCCGATCAACGGTTTCTACGCTGTCGGCGAATGCTCGTGCGTGTCGGTGCACGGCGCGAACCGCCTGGGCACGAACTCGCTGCTCGACCTGGTGGTGTTCGGCCGCGCGGCGGGCAACCACATCGTCAAGCACGTGAAGGAAATCAAGGATCACAAGCCGCTGCCGGCCGATGCCGCTGATTTCGCGCTGTCGCGTCTGGCGAAGCTGGACAAATCGACCTCCGGCGAATACGCGCAGAACGTCGCGAACGATATCCGCTCGACCATGCAAAAGCACGCGGGCGTGTTCCGCACGTCGGCGCTGCTGGCCGAAGGCGTCGAGCGCATCCGCGAAGTGGCGGCGCGCGTTGGCGACATCCACCTGAAGGACAAGTCGAAGGTGTTCAACACGGCGCGCGTCGAGGCGCTCGAAGTGGAGAACCTGATCGAAGTGGCGCGCGCGACGATGGTGTCGGCCGAAGCGCGCAAGGAAAGCCGCGGCGCGCATGCGCAGAACGACTTCGAACATCGCGACGACGAGAACTGGCTGCGCCATACGCTGTGGTACAGCGAAGGCGACCGCCTCGACTACAAGCCGGTGCACATGAACCCGCTGACGGTCGAATCGGTGCCGCCCAAAGCGCGTACTTTCTAAGCCACACGCACAAGTCAAAGGACCCCACACAATGGCCAAGCGTACATTCGAAATCTACCGCTACGACCCGGACAAGGACGCCGCGCCGCGCATGCAGACGTACGAGATCGAGATCGACTCGCACGAGCGCATGCTGCTCGACGCGCTGGTGAAGCTGAAGGCACTGGACGAAACGCTGTCGTTCCGCCGCTCGTGCCGCGAGGGCGTGTGCGGCTCGGACGCGATGAACATCAACGGCAAGAACGGTCTGGCGTGCCTGACGAACCTGAACGACCTGCCGCAGAAGATCGTGCTGCGTCCGCTGCCGGGGCTGCCCGTGATCCGCGACCTGATCGTGGACATGACGCAGTTCTTCAACCAGTATCACTCGATCAAGCCGTACCTGATCAACGACACGCCGCCGCCGGAGAAGGAGCGTCTGCAGTCGCCGGAAGAGCGCGACGAACTCGACGGGCTGTACGAGTGCATTCTGTGCGCGAGCTGCTCGACGTCGTGCCCGAGCTTCTGGTGGAATCCGGACAAGTTCGTCGGCCCGGCGGGGCTGCTGCAGGCGTATCGTTTCATCGCGGACAGCCGCGACGAGGCGACGGGCGAGCGGCTGGACAACCTGGAAGATCCGTACCGTCTGTTCCGTTGCCATACGATCATGAACTGCGTCGACGTGTGCCCGAAGGGGCTCAATCCGACGAAGGCGATCGGCAAGATCAAGGAATTGATGGTGCGCCGGACGGTCTGAGATGGAGACATCGCATCAGTCCGACCCGCTGCGCCGTGCGCGCCTGAAGTGGCGCGCGCGGCGTGGCCTGCTGGAAAACGATCTGATCTTCGAGCGTTTTTTTAGCCGATATGAGCATGATCTCAGTGATGCGGATGTGGGCGCGCTCACGCGCCTGCTCGAACTGAGCGATAACGACCTGATGGACTTGCTGCTCGCCCGCAAGGAACCGGAGGGCGACCTCGCCGACGCCGATGTCGCGCGGGTGCTGGAGATGCTGCG
>NZ_JAGUUD010000023.1:0-85401 GCF_020177535.1 Paraburkholderia sp. XV
TTTGCGGCGGCAAAGAAAAGTAGGTGCCGCCCCGCACAGGGGCAACGCGTGAAGCTAGATAACGCATCGCGGATGCCAGCGCCAAGTCAAACCCACACAAAACCAAAACCCACACAAAACCCACACCCTCACCCCGACTCACGCCCAACCACCCGAAACCCAACATCAACGAACGCCCGCTCCAGCCCCCCATCCAACCGATCAAGCAGCGCCCGGGCGGCGCTCAAGCCAATCCTCATCCCATCCACCCGCACGGTCGTCAATTGCGGCATCGTTTCCGTCGCGAACTCGAGATCACCGAAACCGCAAATCGCGAGACGCCCAGGCACCTCAAGACCCATGCGCCGCGCCGCGCCCAACGCTCCAATTGCCAGCAAGTCCGAGCCGCAAAATACAGCATCGACATCAGGCGCATCTTGCAACAACCGGGGCAACGCACTCTTCCCGGTAGCCACCGAACTAGGCGGCGCGACGATCGCTTCGGCCACCTCCGTCATACCCGCCTGCGCGAGCCGCTCGCGAAAGCCCGCGCGCCGCGCGAGCGCGCGCACGTCGCTCGCCGAAATCAACCCGGGCCGCTTCGCACCGCGCGCCAGAAAACGCTCCGCCACCGCGACGCCGATCTGGTAATGCGAGAAGCCGACCAGCATATCGATCGGCGTGTCCGTCATGTCCCACGTTTCGACCACGGGGATGCCCACATTGCGCAACCGCTCGCGCAGCGAATCAGTGTGCGCGACGCCCGTCAGCAGCACGCCTTCGGGACGTCGGCTCAAGACCGTATCGAGCAGGCTTTCTTCGTTCGTGTCGCTATAGCCGCTCAGCGCAAGCAGCACTTCATACCCCGCGCGCGACATGGTTTCGCTGAACACCTGAATGGTCTCGGAGAACAGCGAGTGCGCGACAGTCGGCACGATGGCTGCAATCAGCCGCGAACGCGCCGACGACAAACCGCCCGCCAGGCGGTTCGGCACATAGCCGAGTTTCTGCACGACCTGCCGCACGCGTTCGAGCGTTTCCGGCGCGACGGACGCCGGATTGTTGAACACGCGCGAGACCGTGATGGGCGACACGCCCGCCTGCGCCGCGACATCCGTGATGCGCAAGCCCTTCGGTCCGCCCCGCGTGCGACGCGCGGGCGCTGCCTTGAGATCGATCGGTGCGTCGGTTGGCTTGGCGGTCGGCATGAGTGATGGAGGGGATGACGTTGCGCGGCTATTGTAGCCAATGGCGCAATCGTGAATTATTCAGTGACGGGCGCGGCGTTGACGCCCTGCACTGCACGCCCGCTACGCCGCAGAACGAACGTCGTCACGCACGCGAAAATCAGCATGCAGGCAGCGGGAATCAGCATTGGCGCCTGCGTGCTGCCCGTGGTCTGCTTGACGAACGGCACGAGGTTCTGCGCGATGAAGCCGCCAATGTTGCCGAGCGAATTGATCGCCGCGATGCCCGCCGCAGCGCGCGCGCCGAACAGGAACTTCGGCGGCAGTGTCCAGAAGCATGGAATCAGCAAATACATGCACGGCGCGCCGAAGCACAGCGCGACGAAGCGCAACGTGTTGGTCGGCAAAAACACCGACGACAGAAAGAACACCATGCCGAGCAGCGCCGAAGCAAGCATCGCGATGATCGCGCGATTGCCCGCGCGCAGTTTCGACGGCAGCCACGCGAGCACGATCGTCGCCATCAGCCACGGAATGATGTTGAGAAAACCGTTCGTCGTGTTGCTGACGCCGAAGCCCTTCACGAGCGTCGGCAGCCAGTAGCTGACGCCGTAGACGGAGATCGACAGCATCATGTAGTAGAGCGCCATGCCGATCACGCGCGGCTCGGTGAGCACGCTCAGGAGCGTGCCGTGACGCGCGGCGCTCTTGCGCGCCTGCGCGCTTTCGCTTTCCAGTGTGCGCGCGAGCCAGTTCTTCTCTTCGTCGTCGAGGAACTTCGCTTCGCGCGGCGATGCGGGCAAGCAGAACAGCACGACGAGCGTCAGCAGCACGGAAGGAATGCCCGTCACGACGAACACCAGCTGCCAGCCTTGCAGGCCGAGCACACCGCCCTTGTCGAGCAGCCAGCCGCAGATCGGCGCGCCGACCATGTTGCCCAGACTGCTGCCCACCGTGAAATAACCGAGCATCCGTACGCGATGCCGCTGCGGAAACCACAGCGTCAGGTAATAGATCACGCCGGGATAAAGCCCCGCTTCCGACGCGCCCAGCAGAAAGCGCAGCACATAGAACATCGTCGCGTTCTGCGTGAACGCGAGCAGGATCGTCACGACGCCCCACGTGAACATGATGCGCGCCATCCACTTTGGCGCGCCGTACTTGTGCAATAGCACGTTGCTCGGCACTTCGAAGATCAGATAGCCGATAAAGAACAGCGACGCGCCCAACCCATACGCTACTTCCGACAACCCGAGGCTCCCAAGCATCTGCAGCTTCGCGAAGCTGATGTTCGAGCGGTCGATATACGCGACCAGATACAGCAGGCCGAGCAAGGGCATGAGCCGCAAGCCGAGCCGATTGATGAGGCGCGATTCGTCGATCGCTGAAGTCACGGTGTTCACGGTGTCTCCCGGGTCCGGCTGCATGCGCGCGGGCCTCGTTGTGCAGGTTTTCGTTGCGACGCGTGCGTTACTGCTTCTGCGCTTCGCGCCACGCCTTGTAGGCAGCCAGCGTTTCCTCGTTCGGCGGATACGTGCCGCGCAGCGGACTGCCTTCGGCGATGCGCTGCTGGATGAACACTTCGAGCTGCTCCTGCTCGGTCGCGTCGCGCGCGACGTCTTCGGCCATCTCGCGCGGCACGATCACCACGCCGTCCACGTCCGCCACGACGATATCGCCCGGATAGACGGCTACGCCGCCGCAGGCGATAGGCACGTTCATGTCGACGGCATGGTGCTTCGCGAGGTTCAACGGGGCGCTCGCGCCCGCGCACCAGATCGGCAGGCCCAGTTCGGAGATCGTGCCGCTGTCTCGCACCGCGCCGTCGGACACCATGCCCGCGACGCCGCGCTTCGCGAGGCGCAACGTGAGGATCGAGCCCGTCGATGCCACCGTGCGATCCCCGCGGCAGTCCTGCACCAGGACGCTGCCGGGCGGCGCCGTTTCCACCGCTTTGCGCTGCGGATGGTCGGGGTCCTGAAACACGCCGACATGATCGATGTCCTCGCGCGCGGGGATATTGCGCAGCGTGAACGCGGGGCCGACCAGGTTCGGCGCGCCCGGCGCGGGCTTCACGAGCGGCGCGACGCCTTGCAGGAACACGTTGCGCAGGCCGCGCTTGAAGAGTTGCGTGGTGAGCGTCGCGGTGCTCACGTGACGGAGTTGTTCGAGCGCCTCGGCGCTCACGGTCGTTTCGGATGCGGTCATTTTGTGTGGGCTATGACAGTGTTCGTGTTAGTGGATTTCCGGCTCATTGCTGTTCGCTTCGTGGGCTTCATGCGAAGGCGCCGCCAGTTTCTCTTCGAGGAAGTCGAAGTCGCAACCCTTGTTCGCCTGGGTCACGTGCAACTGATGCATGACGCCGAAGCCGCGTTCGAATGGACGCTTCGGCGGCTTCCATGCTGCTTTGCGCGTCGCGAGTTCGGCGTCGCTGACGTCGAGATGCAAGCGGCGGGCCGTTACGTCGAGCTCGATGATGTCGCCGTCCTTCACCAGCGCAAGCGGGCCGCCGACGAACGACTCCGGCGCCACGTGCAGCACGCATGCGCCATAGCTGGTGCCGCTCATGCGCGCATCGGAGATGCGCAGCATGTCGCGCACGCCCTGCTTGAGCAGCTTTTGCGGGATCGGCAGCTGGCCCCACTCGGGCATGCCCGGCGCGCCGACGGGTCCGGCATGTTGCAGCACGATCACCGAATCGGCCGTCACGTCGAGGTCTTCGCTGTCGATGCGCGCGGCCATGTCGCCATAGTCCCTGAACACGACAGCCGGGCCCCGGTGCTTGTGCAGATGCGGTTCCATCGCGGCGGGCTTGATCACGGCGCCATCGGGCGCGAGGTTGCCCGACAGCACGGCGAGCCCATCGCGTTCGACGACGGGATTGCCGCGCTTGCGGATCACGTCGTCGTTGAAGATTTCCGCGCCCGCGATGTTCTCGCCGAGCGTCTGGCCGCTCACCGTCATCTGCGTGCCGTCGATCAGTTCGCCCAGTTCGGCCAGCAGCGCGCGCAGGCCACCCGCGTAATAGAAATCCTCCATCAGATACTGGCCCGCTGGGCGGATGTTGCCGAGCACGGGCGTCACGCGCGCAAGCTCGTCGAAACGCGCCGTGGTCAGGTCGATGCCCGCGCGGCGCGCAACGGCGACGAGGTGCACGATCGCGTTCGTCGAGCCTGACATCGCGAGCACGGTGGTGACGGCGTTGTCGAAGGATTTCGCGGTGAGCAGGTCCGATGGCTTCTGGTCGGTCCACACCATCTCGACGATCCGCTGGCCCGTCAGCGATGCAAATTGAGCGTGCCGCGAATCGGCGGCGGGGATCGACGAGAAACCCGGCAGCGTGAGGCCGAGCGCTTCCGTCGCGCTCGTCATCGTCGAGGCCGTGCCCATGGTCATGCAGTGCCCCGGCGAACGCGCGATGCCGCTTTCGATGCCCTTCCACTCGTCTTCCGTGATCTTGCCCGCACGCAGTTCCGCCCAGTACTTCCATGTATCCGAACCGCTGCCGAGCGTGCGGCCATTCCAGTTGCCGCGCAGCATCGGGCCGGCGGGCAGATAGATGGCCGGCAAGTCCATGCTGATCGCGCCCATCAGCAGACCGGGCGTGGTCTTGTCGCAGCCGCCCATCAGCACGCAGCCGTCGAACGGATACGACTTCAGCAGTTCTTCCGTCTCCATCGCGAGGAAGTTGCGGTAGAGCATCGTGGTCGGCTTCTGGAACGGCTCGGCAAGCGTCATCACGGGCATTTCGACGGGAAAGCCGCCCGCCTGCCAGATACCGCGCTTCACTTCCTCGACGCGCTGCTTGAAGTGCGTGTGGCACGAGTTGATCTCGCTCCACGTATTGACGACGGCGATCACCGGCTTGCCCATGTAGTCCGACGAGTGATAGCCCATCTGCGCGGTGCGCGAGCGGTGGCCGAACGAACGGAGATCGTTGACGCCATACCAGCGGTAGCTGCGCAACTCTTCAGGCTTCTTGCGATTCGAGGACAAATCAGTCTCCTTGGTAACGCTATCATTTCCGGCCGCACAGACACGCGGCGGGACATCATGGACAGTCTTTCGCAACGGCGAAACGATGACGGGATCGACGGATGGTAGCGTTATCATCTGGCGCAGTCCGCCAGGGATAGTACGGAGAGGCGAAGGAAAACCAGAGCGGAAAAGACCGCGCGCGGGAACGCCGTATCCGCGTCAGACGTCTTTCGAGTCGAACACGAGCAGTTCGACGCCCGCCTGCGCGAAGTTCTGCAGATCGGCGGTGGTGGCGGCGGCTTCGGGCGTGCCCAGCGCTTGCTGCAGCGACTCGAAGCTGTCGAAGCTGAGGATGGCCGCCAGCGCATAAGGCGATTCGCCCTTCGCGACGGCCACCGGCCCGACGCTGACTTCGTAGCGCCGCAAGCCGGGAATCGACTTCGCGAGCGGCACGTGTTTGTCGAAGTAATGGGCGTCGAATGCGTTGCGGTCGGCTGGGGTCTTGTAGAGCGCGATGAGCTTTGCCATGTGAGGCCTCCTGAAACGGACGTTCAGTGCAAGGTTGCTTGATGCCACATGCTGCCAGGTCGACGGTGCGTGGATTTTACGCTCGGCATCTGCCATTCCCGTGTCGAAGGGACGCGTTCCAGGCGCGGCGCCGCGAGCGCCCCGCCCGTCACGCCGACGGACGCCGGCGCAACGCCCACCAGCCGGCCAGCACGGTAAAGCTCACCACCAGCAGCACCATCACCCAGAAACCGTGCTTGTTTTCCGCGAGGGGCACGCCGCCCACGTTCATCCCGAACAGACCCGCGATGATGTTGATGGGCAGCGCGAGCACCGTCACGATGGTCAGCGTGAACAGCGTGCGGTTGGTCTGCTCGTTCAGGCGCGCGGCGATCTCTTCCTGCAGAAGCTTGATGCGCTCCGCGAGGCCCGACAGGTCGCCGAGCACCAGCGAGAACTCTTCCGTCGAATCGCGCAGGCTTTGCACATCGACGGGCGACAGCCACGCAGGCGGCCGCACCAGCAACCGGAAGATCGAGCCCGGCTCCGGCGCGAGCAGCCGTTGCAGCCGCACGAGCACGCGACGCATCGCGCCGAGGTCGCGGCGGCTTTGCCAGGCGCGCTGCGATAGAAAATGATCTTCGATGCGGTCCACTTCGACGCTGGTTCTGCGCACGATTTCCACCAGCAGATCGGCCTGGTCGCGCAGCAGATGGATCAGCAGTTCAGCCGCCGTATCGAAACTCTCGCCGTTGCGCACCGACGCGCGCAGCCGGTCGACTGAGCGCAGCTGCTTCAGGCGCGCCGTCACCATGATCCGCTTGTGCGTGTAGACCCACAGCGTCGCGATTTCGGAAGGCGTCTGCTCGAAGTCGTACATCACGTCGTTGACGACGGCGAGCAGCGCGCCATGCTGGTGCTCGATACGCGTCGAATGCGAGCCTTCGCGCAGGGCTTCGAAGAAGGTGTCGGGCAGATCGAGGTGCGTGCGCATCCAGCGCTCGCTCGACACATGCGCGAGATTGAAATGCAGCCAGAGGAATTCGCCCGGATGGGCGCCCGACCCTTTCGCCTCGTGTCGGCATTCGGCGAGCCATTCGGCTGCTGTGTCGGTATCGACGGCGAGGCCGGGCTTGTCGGGTGAAAAGCGGAATCCGCAGACGAGGCCGGAGCGGTCGGCCCCATAGGTGGCGGGCGCCAGGTTCAAAGTCATGTGCGTTTCGAGGTGGGGTCCGCGAAAGCGCCATTCTGACATGAGCAAACGGCAGAAACGTTACGTGACAGCTGCTTGACGTGTATTTGTCGGAGCCTTGACAGCGTTTTGACAGGCTCCCGCAACGCCCTGCCTGCAAGCGTCGCGAGGAACCTGTCAGTCAGGCGAGACCTCAGGCGCTGAAGCCGCCATCGATCATCAGGTTCGCGCCCGTCACGAAGGCCGCTTCCGGGCTGGCGACATACGCGACCATGCCGGCGATTTCGTCGGCCTTCCCGTGACGCGGGATCGCCATCAGACCATGCAGCGACTCCGCGAATTCACCTGCCTCCGGGTTCATGTCGGTATTGACGGGACCGGGCTGCACGTTGTTGACCGTGATGCCCTTCGGGCCGAGATCACGCGCGAGACCCTGCACGAACCCTTGCAGCGCCGACTTGCTCATCGCGTAGACCGCGCCGCCCGCAAACGGCATGCGATCGGCGTTCGTGCTGCCGATGTTGATGATCCGTCCGCCCTCGCCCATATGCGCGAGCACCGCCTTCGACGCCACGAACACGGCGCGCACGTTGACCTGCACGGTCGCGTCGAAGTCCTCGAGCGAGAAGACGTCGAGCGTGCCCAGGCGCAGCACGCCGGCGTTGTTCACGAGAATATCGATCTTGCCGAGCTGGCGCGCCGTCTCGTTGATCGCGTTGGTCAGTGCCGCTGCATCGGCGACGTCCGCCTTGACGGCAACGGCACGGCCGCCCGCCTTCTCGATGCTCGCGACGAGTTCGTTCGCGCCTGCAGCCGAGCTGTGATACGTGAAAGCGACCGTCGCGCCTTCGCTTGCCAGCCGGCGCACAACCGCCGCACCGATGCCGCGCGCGCCGCCCGTGACGAAAGCTACCTTGCCTTGCAGATTCGAGTTCATGTTGTGCTCCAGTGGGTTTGTTGATCAGGTGAGGCCAGTATGGCGAGCGGATTGCATTGCCGGTAGTATCGAATCACGACTAACAGTTTCAACCACAGGTATAAGCTACAGATACGGCAGCATCACGACGGATATCACATGGAAGCGCTGAACCTCATTGAATCTTTCATACAGTCCGCCGAAACGGGCAGCTTTTCGGCGGCGGCGCGGCGCCTCGGCCTGACGCCCGCCGCCGTCAGCAAGAATGTCGCGCGGCTCGAAACGCATCTGGGCGTGCGGCTCTTTCATCGCAGCACGCGCAAGCTCACCTTGACGCCAGGCGGCGAGCAGCTCTGGGCCGACGCGGGCAGTCCGTTCGCCAGCCTGCAGGACGCGTTTGCGCGCGCCGCGCAGCAAGGCGGCCAGCCGTCGGGCGTGCTGAAGGTCAGCATGGCCGTCGCGTTCGGGCGCGAGTATCTGCTGCCCTTGCTCGGCGAGTTTCTCGAACGCTACCCCGACATCGTCCCCGACTGGCACTTCGACAACCGGGCCGTCGACCTGATCGCGGGCGGCTTCGATGCGGCGATCGGCGGCGGGATCGAGTTGACGCAAGGCGTGGTCGCGCGCGATCTGGCGCGGCCCGCCGTGATCGTCGCGGCGTCGCCGGCCTATATGGCGGGCCGGCCGCTGCCCGCGCATCCGTCCGATCTCGCCGAACTGGACGGCATCGCGCGCCGCTCCAGCAGCACGGGCCGTCTGCGCGCGTGGACGATGCGCAATCAGGTCGGCGAGGAAGCGCTCGCCGAATGCAAGACGCGGATGATCTTCGACGATCCCGAAGCAATGGCGCACGCGGCGCTGGCCGGTCTCGGCGTCGCGTTCCTGCCGACGCCGCACGCCGCGCGGTGGCTCGAAAACGGCCAGCTGATGCGGCTCTTGCCCGGCTGGTACGCGGAACTCAGCCCGCTCACGATTTACTACCCGAACCGCAAGCTGCTGCCCGCCAAGACGCGCGTGTTCGTCGATTTCGTCGTCGAAGCGTTCCGTGAGCGGCGGCTCGCCGCGCGCTTCGACGCGCGCTGATCGCCGCTCTCCGCACAATCCATGACAGGGTTTCCCTGTACGCAAGCCCACGCCTCAGTTGTCGATATATCAGATGGAGACATGCGTGCCGCATTGCAGCGCGGCGCGTCCACATTTCATATATCGCCCACGTAGCGAGGCGTCCGAATGCTGAAGCTGAGTTTTACCCAGAAACTGTGGTTGCCGCTCGTCATCAGTCTGATCGCCTTGCTGCTGGTGTCGGTGTCTGCGGCGTATCTGTCGCGCGAAACGCGCATCGAGGAACGCAAGAACGACCTCGTGAACGTCGCGCACGTCGGGCTGTCGCTGGTCGAGGAATACGCGAAGCTCGCCCAGAGCGGCAAGCTGAGCGAAGCGGACGCGCGCCAGGAAGCGCTCGCCCGGTTGCGCGACATACGCTACGGCGAGGACGGCTACTTCCTCGTGATCGATTCGACGCCACGCATGATCATGCATCCGATCAAGCCTGCAACGAACGGCAAGGATCTCGCCGGCACCGCCGACGCGGACGGCCGCCATCACTACGTGGCTTTCGCCAAAGTCGCGCAGTCGCCCGATGGCGGCTTCGTCGATTACGTGTTTCCGCATTCGCGCCCGGCGTCGGCAGCGGGGCCCGCTGAAGCCGTCGACAAGATTGGCTACGTGGTGCGCTATGCGCCGTGGGACTGGATCATCGCGACGGGCGCCTATGTCGACGATATCGACGCGGCCTTCATGCGCTCGCTGTATCTGATTGGCGGCGTGTTCGCCGCCATTGCGTTGCTGCTGGCCACGCTCGTCGCGCTGACCAATCGCAGCATCCAGCGCACGATCGGCGGCGATCCCGGCTATGCGGCGGACGTCGCGAACGCGATTGCCGTCGGCGACCTCACTGTGTCGATCGACACGCGCACCGACGACGAGCGCAGCCTGCTGCGAGAAATGCGCCGCATGCGCGACACGCTGACGGACACGATCCGCGCCATCAAGCACGCCGCCGATCACGTCGCGACGGGCGCCGGAGAAATCGCGAGCGGCAACGCGGACCTGTCGTCGCGCACCGAGAATCAGGCCGCTTCGCTGCAGGAGACGGCGGCGAGCATGGAGCAGATGACGTCGATGGTGCGGCAAACGGCCGAGAACGCGCGCACCGCGAGCGAGCTGGCCGAAAGCGCCGCGCAGATCGCGAACCAGGGCAGCGTGATGGTCGGCGAGGCGGTGACGACGATGCGCGATATCTCGACGGAATCGCAGAAGATGGTCGAGGTGATCGAGGTCATCGAGAGCATCGCATTCCAGACCAACATTCTCGCGTTGAACGCCGCTGTCGAAGCGGCGCGCGCGGGCGAACAGGGACGCGGCTTCGCCGTCGTCGCGGGCGAAGTGCGGACGCTCGCGCATCGCAGCGCGGGCGCCGCCAAGGAAGTGCGGCAACTGATCAGCCGCGCCGTCGACAGAGTCGGCAGCGGCGCGGGCCTCGTCGAACGCACGGGCACGACGATCCAGCAGGCCCGCGATGCAATTGCGAGCGTCACGGGCGTGATGCAGGAAATCGCCGCAGCCGCCGCCGAACAGAGCGCGGGTATCGACCAGGTGAATCTCGCCGTCACGCAGATGGACAGCCTCACGCAGGAAAACGCGGCGCTCGTCGAACAGGCAGCCGCCGCTGCGCATTCGCTGACCGAGCAGGCTGGGCGGTTGAAGACCTCGGTCGACGCCTTCCAGGTGGCCGACGCCGTGGTCTGATGGTTCGGCGCAGGGATCTGGTTGGACCACTTTGGAGCCGCTGACAGCGGCTCAACCCTGCCGTTCGCGGATACTGCGCACGAAGTCGATATGCGTGTGCATTGCGGTGCGCGCTTCTTCCGGGCGCCGCGAACAGATTGCATCGCTCACCGCACGATGCTGGATCAGCAGTTGCTCCGATTCCGCCGGGCCTTGCAGGCGCACGTCCGTGCCGCTGATCGTGATGTGTTCGCGCAGCATGCCGAGCACGCTGGTATGCAGATGCAGGAACATCGTGTTGTGCGACGCGAGCGCGATGGCGTCGTGCAGCTGCGCGTCGGCGGCGGCTTCGCTGTCCTTGTCGTCGCAAGCGTGCGAGCGTTCCAGCTCGCGCATCATTGAACGGATGCGCCTGATATCCGCCTGCGTCGCGCGCATTGCCGCGAAGTAGGCTGTTGCGCCTTCCAGCACGCGGCGAAATTCGAGAATGTCGTCGCGCAAGACCGGGTGGTCCGCAACCAGTTGCCCCCACGGCGATGCGATGCCCGCGCGCAACTGGTCGGTCGCGAACACGCCCGCGCCGCGCCGGCTCTGCAACAGGCCGCGCGCCGCCAGCCGCTGAATCGCTTCGCGCACCGTGTTGCGCGACACGTCGTACTGTTCGGCCAGCGCGCGCTCGGCGGGCAGCCGCGAACCCGGCGGCCATGTGCCGTCGAGCAGCGACGTTTCCATCTGCCGCATCACGCCCTCCACCCTGCCCCGCTCTCTCGTACCCGTCGCCATACGCTTCCCTTGCTGCGTCGCTCATGCTTAAGTGGTCCAACCAATTTGTATTGTCGCGCACATTTGGGAATCATGCGTCAACGATTCAAGCGATCCGCGCGAGCCGCATCCGATGCCGACAGCGCACAAAGCGGACGAACAAGCGGAAGTACTCTGGAGCGAGATATGAAGGAAAGGCACTATCCGGCGGCCCCACGCGACGTCTATCTGTTCGCGACCTGCCTCGTCGATCTGTTCGTCCCCGAAGCCGGGCTCGACGCGGTGAAGCTGCTCGAACGCGAAGGGCTGGTCGTGCACTTTCCTCAGGAGCAAAGCTGTTGCGGCCAGCCCGCGTATAGCAGCGGCAATCCCGAACAGGCGCGCGACGTTGCGCGCGCCCAGCTCGATCTCTTCTCGAAACCGTGGCCTGTCATCGTGCCGTCGGGTTCGTGCGCGGGCATGATGCGCCACCACTGGCCCAAGCTGTTCGCCGACGATCCCGCGATGGCGCAAAAAGCGCAAGCGCTCAGCGAACGCGTGTACGAGCTGAGCGAATTCCTGCTGCGCGTGCTGCACATCGAACTACCCGCCTTCACCGATGCGCCGTCCGAACGCGTCGTGCTGCACACGTCGTGCGCGGCGCGGCGCGAAATGGGCACGCGCGTGCACGGCGTCGAACTCGTCGATGCATTGCCGGGCGTCACGCGCATCGAACACGAGCGCGAATCGGAATGTTGCGGTTTTGGCGGCACGTTTTCGCTGAAACATCCCGACATTTCCGGCGCGATGGTACGCGACAAGGTCGCCTCCGCTTGCGCGACGGGCTGCGAGCGGATCGTTTCCGCCGATTGCGGTTGCCTGCTGAACATCGGCCATGCGGCCCGTCACCAGGGCGCGCCTGTCGAAGTCGAACATATCGCGAGTTTTCTGTGGCGGCGCACGCAACGCGCCGATGCGAAAAACACGGGAAGCAAAGCATGAACGCGCGCGAACGCATGCTCGGACGGTTGCGCGCCGCTGTGCCCGCTCAGGTTTCAGGCGACGAACTGGAACGCCTCGACCAACGGATCGACCTGCATTACGACAGCCGCCGCGCCGCGCTGCCGACGCACGCGCTGGTCGAATCGATGCAGGCGGCGCTGACCGCCTCGCATGCCGAAGTGTTTCGCGCGACGGATCGCACGTGGCCCGCGTTGATCGCGCAACGTTTGCGCGATGCGAACGTGAAGCGCCTGCTGCTCGATACGTCGCGCGCGGAAGGTGCTGTGTTGAAGCAGGCGTTGCCCGCTTCCGTGGCGACGCGCCACTACGATCAGCCGATCGAAAACTGGAAAGGCGAACTGTTCGACACCATCGACGCAGGCTTCACGGTCGCGCGTTCGGGTCTGGCGTCGACGGGCACGCTGATCGTCGCGCCCGACGCCGGTTCGCCGCGCACGATGTCGCTCGTGCCGCCGCTGCATATCGCCCTCGTCTACGCGCATTCGCTGCACGCCGACCTGCACGCCGCGATGCGCGCCGAGCACTGGCAGGCGGGCATGCCGACCAATCTCGTGATGATCTCCGGCCCGTCGAAGACTTCCGATATCCAGCAAACGCTCGCCTATGGCGCGCATGGCCCGCGCGAACTGTGGGTCGTGATCGTCGAACATCAGGACGATGCGGCTGCCGCCACGGATGGAGACGCAGCATGAACGCCACCCCGATGCACTTCGTGCCGTCGCAGGACTTCAAGGCGCGCGCCCGCGCCGCGCTCGACGATCCCAAACTGCGCAGCAGCTTTCGCGGCGCGATGGACTTTCTGCAAACGAAGCGCCGCGCGCAGTTTCCCGACGACGACGAGTTGCAGCATCTGCGCGATCTCGGCGAAGCGGTGCGGCGTCATGCGCTGTCGCGCCTGCCCGATCTCCTCGTGCAGCTCGAAGCCAGTCTCACCGCGCGCGGCGTCCACGTGCATTGGGCCGAAACCGCCGCCGAAGCGAACGCGATCATCCACGGCATCGTGCAAACACATGACGCGAAGCGCGTGATCAAGGGCAAGTCGATGGCGAGCGAGGAAATCGAGCTCAACCATTATCTCGAAGCGCGCGGCATCGACTGTATCGAGTCGGACATGGGCGAGTACATCGTGCAACTCGCGCACGAAAAGCCGTCGCATATCGTGATGCCCGCGATCCACAAGACGAAGGCCGATATCGCCGGACTGTTCGAGCAGCACATTCCCGACACACGCTACACGGAAGACGTCGACGAACTGATCCAGACGGGACGCCGTGCGCTGCGCCGCGCATTCGTCGATGCCGACATCGGACTGTCGGGCGTCAACTTCGCGGCGGCGGATACAGGCACGCTGTGGCTCGTCGAGAACGAAGGCAACGGACGCCTGTCGACCACCGTGCCCGACGTGCATATCGCGATCATGGGCATGGAGAAAGTGGTCGAGAAGCTCTCGCATATCGTGCCGCTGTCCAGCCTCTTGACGCGCTCCGCCACGGGCCAGGCGATCACGACGTACTTCAATCTGATCACCGGACCGCGCCGCGAAGGCGAGCGCGACGGTCCGCGTGAAATGCATGTGGTGCTGCTCGACAACGGGCGCACGCAGGCCTATGCGGACGAGCAACTGCGCGCGACGCTGCAATGCATCCGCTGCGGCGCGTGCATGAATCATTGCCCCGTGTACACGCGTATCGGCGGACACGCTTATGGCACGACGTATCCGGGTCCGATCGGCAAGATCATTTCGCCGCATCTGCTCGGTCTCGAAGAAACGGCCGACCTGCCGACGGCATCGAGCCTGTGCGGCGCATGCGGCGAAGTGTGCCCGGTGCGCATTCCGATTCCCGAACTGCTGGTGCGGCTGCGCACGGAAGCGAATCGCGATCCGCACGAAGTGGTCGCGCATCCGCTGCGCGGACAGGGCGCGAAGTTCAGCCGCGAGGAACAGTTCGTATGGCGTTTCTGGAGCGGCGCGTTCGCGCATCCGCGCGCGTACAAGGTGTTGCGCTGGGCGGCGACCAGGCTGCGCGCATTCGCGCCGAAGCACCAGATGGGCTGGACCCGCCACCGCGAGCCGCTGAAGCCCGCGGCGCGCAGTCTGCATGATCTGATGCGCGAGCGCGGCCAACCCGAGTAACGCGCTTTCAACCGCTGAACGACACACGTGCATCGCCCGCCCGGCGATGCACCGGGCGCGGCTGCGTGCCGCCAAAAAGAATTCATTGACAGCATATTCGGAGGAGACCGACATGCACCCGTGGTATCAGACCTACCTGCCCCTCGGCAGCCTCTGGCTATCCGCGCTCGCGGCCAGCATCCCCATCATCTTTTTCTTCATCGCGCTGGCGGGCCTGCGCCTGAAGGGTCATGTCGCGGCAGCAGGTACGCTGGCGCTGTCGCTGGCCGTCGCGATCTTTGCGTATGGCATGCCGGCGCAGCAGGCGTTCGCGGCGGCGGGCTTCGGCTTCGCCTACGGCTTGTGGCCGATCGCGTGGATCATCGTCACGGCCGTGTTCCTCTACAAGCTGGTCGTGAAGACGGGACAGTTCGACATCATCCGCGCATCGGTGCTCGCGCTGACGGACGACCAGCGTCTGCAACTGCTGCTGATCGGCTTTTCGTTCGGCGCGTTTCTCGAAGGCGCGGCAGGCTTCGGCGCGCCCGTCGCGATCACGGCGGCGCTGCTCGTCGGGCTGGGTTTCGATCCGCTCAAGGCCGCGGGTCTGTGCCTGATCGCGAACACCGCGCCCGTCGCGTTTGGCGCGATGGGTATTCCTATCATCGTCGCGGGCCAGGTGACGGGCATCGACCCGTTTCTGATCGGCGCGACGGCGGGCCGCCAGTTGCCGCTGCTGTCGCTCGCCGTGCCGTTCTGGCTCGTGTTCATGATGGACGGCAAGCGCGGCCTCAAGGAAACGTGGCCGGCCGCACTGGTCGCGGGCGGCAGCTTCGCCGTCACGCAATACTTCACGTCGAACCACATCGGACCTGAACTGCCCGACATCACGTCGGCGCTCGTCAGCCTCGTCGCACTCGCGTCGTTCCTGAAGGTCTGGCAGCCGCGCCGCGCTCGCGATACCGCACGCGGCGCGGTGAGTGGCGGCGCAGCGGCGTTGTCGGGCTTCGGCGGCACGGGTGGCTTTGGAGGCGGTTCGAATGGCGCTGCGGGCGTCAGCCGTCGCGCGTCGCCTTATACGCTTCTTCAGACCATCCGCGCGTGGGCGCCGTTCGGCATTCTGACCGCCGTCGTCACCGTCTGGAGCCTGCAACCGTTCAAGGCGCTGTTCGCCGCGAAGGGTGCGCTGGCGTGGAGCATCCTCAAGTTCAAGGTGCCCGCGCTCGATCAGCTCGTGATGAAGACGGCGCCCATTGTCGCGACGCCGAAAGCGTACGAAGCCGTGCTCAAGATCGATCTGCTCCCGGCAGTCGGCACGGCAATCCTCGCGACGGCACTGATCTCGATGGTGTTGCTGCGCGTGAAGCCGCGCGACGCGCTCGCGACATTCGTCGAAACGCTGAAGGAACTGCGCCGCCCCGTGCTGTCGATCGGTCTGGTTCTCTCGTTCGCCTTCGTCGCGAACTACTCGGGGATGTCGTCGACGCTCGCGCTGCTGCTCGCCGGAACGGGCGCTGCGTTCCCGTTCTTCTCGCCCGTGCTCGGCTGGCTCGGCGTGTTCCTGACGGGCTCGGACACGTCGTCGAACGCGCTCTTCTGCTCGCTCCAGCACACGACCGCGCATCAGATCGGCGTGTCGGACACCTTGCTCGTAGCGGCGAACACGACGGGCGGCGTGACGGGCAAGATGATCTCGCCGCAGTCGATCGCGGTTGCTTGCGCGGCAACGGGGCTCGTCGGACGCGAGTCGGAGCTGTTCCGCTTCACGGTGCGCCATAGTCTGCTGTTCGCGGTGATCGTCGGTCTGATCACGCTGTTGCAGGCTTACGTGCTGCCGGGCATGTTGCCGGGTTGATCTTCCCGTTCCACCGCGCCTGGTGAACGCCCGCTTTCCTGAGCGGGCGTTTCTGTTCATGGCTCGCCGGTGAACCATGCCTTCAGGGTCGCCGCGCCCGGCTTGAGTTCGATCGAGTTCGGATGCACGAGGTAGTACGCGGTCTTCAAAGGCAGACTCTGACCGAATGGATCGATCAGCGATTTCGCCGCCGTCTCCGCTTCCGTCAATACCGCGCTCGTGAGAACGACGCCCTGTCCGCGCACTGCCGCCTCGATCGCCATCAGCGACTGGTCGAAGTGAATGCCCGCCATGCCGTCGATCTGCCGCGCAGACAGCTTGCTGAATTTCTTCAGCCACGTCGTCCAGTGCGGATGCAGCGTGTTATGCAGCAGCGTTGCACGTTGCAGATCGTCGGGGGCCTTCAGCTTCAGCCGCCTCGCGTACGATGGACTGCAATAGACGCGCGCTTCGTCGGCATGCAGCAGTTGCACATGCAGATCGGGCGCATGGCCGTCGAAGTAACGCACTGCGAGATCGATCGACTGCAATTCGAAATCGACCATCGCGGTCGTCGTGTTCAGCTCCAGTGCGATGTCCGGATGCGCGATCAGAAAGTCCGTCATGCGCGGCGCGAACCATTTGGCCGCGTAGCTGGGCGGCATCGACACGCGCACGCCTTTGCCCTGATTCTCGCGCACGCGGCGGCTGGCATGCATGATCTGCGCGAGTGCCGGCTGAATCTGTGCGTAGTAGGCGCGCGCTTCATCCGTTGGGATGATCTGCCGCACCTGACGCGCGAACAGCACCACACCGAGCCACGCCTCGAGCTTCTGGATCTGCTGGCCAACTGCGCCGGGGGTCACGTTCAGTTCATCGGCAGCCGCAGAAAAACTGTGCAGACGCATCACCGATTCGAACGCGATCAGCGCTTTCAGGGGTGGCGTGGCGGACATGGGATAGTTTCTCTACGGTATCGACGAGAACAAATCGTTTGTACCGCATCCGTGCGCGCAGCACAATCGGCGCATCGTCCTTTGCATCCGATGGTGTTCACCATGAATCCCGCTTATCTCGCGTTCGCGCTGCTCGGCCTGATCTGGGGCAGCAATTTTCTGTTCATGAAGTGGGCCAGCCTGTGGATCACGCCCGCGCAGATCGTGTTCTTGCGCGTGCTGTTCGGGTTCCTGCCGCTGCTCGTCTATGCGCTCGCGACGAAGGCGCTCGCGTGGAAACAGCTGCGACATGCGCACCATTTCATCGTGATGTCGCTGCTCGCGACGACTGTTTACTACTATGCGTTTGCCAAAGGCGCGTCGCTGTTGCTGTCGAGCGTGGCGGGCATGTTGAGCGGCGCCATTCCGCTTTTCTCGTTCGTCTGCGCGTGGGTGCTATTGCGCGCGGAACGGCCCAGCCCACGCGCGCTGGTCGGCGTGGTGGGTGGTTTCGTGGGCGTGTTGTTGATCGCGCGGCCATGGAATGGCGCGGTCGCGAGCATCGATCTGAGCGGCGTCGCGTATATGGCGGCGGGCTCGCTGAGCGTGGGCTGCTCATTCGTCTACGCACGGCGCTTTCTGTCGAAGCTCGACATGTCGCCCGTCGCGCTGTCCACGTGGCAAATCGGCTTCGCGCTGTTGACGATTGCCTGCGTGACGCCGTTCGACGGCATCACCCGCATCGCGCACGACACGCGCGCCGCCGTCGGCATCGTGCTCGGGCTGGGACTGCTCGGCACGGGCGCCGCGTATATCCTGTACTACTTCATCGTGCAGCGGCTCGGCGCGCTCGCGGCTTCGAGCGTCACGTATATTCCGCCCGTCGTTGCGCTGGGAATCGGCGTGCTGGTCGCGCACGAACCCATTCAACCGCTCGACCTGCTCGCGATGGCCTGCATTCTTGGCGGCGTGTTCCTGCTGCAAAACGGCCGTAATCCGCAGAAGACTGCAACCGTGGCACGACGTACCGCGTAACGTTCAGGTCTCGCTCCACATGCGCAGCAGGTTGTGGTAACAGCCCACCAGCGTGCGGCGCGCCGCTTCATCGCCGTTCGATGCGTTGAGGCGTTGTATCGCGCCGTCGAGGTCGAACAGCATCGCGCGTTGCGTGTCGTCGCGCACGAGGCTTTGCGCCCAGAAGAAACTCGACACGCGCGCGCCGCGCGTGACGGGCCGCACCTGATGCAGGCTCGTGCCCGGATACACGATTGCATGCCCGGCAGGCAGTTTCACTTCCTGCACGCCGAAGGTATCTTCGACCAGCAGTTCGCCGCCGTCGTATTCGTCAGGCGGCGTGAGAAACAGCGTGATCGAAATATCGGTGCGCACGCGCACGCCGCTGCCCGGCACCAGCCGGATCGCGCCGTCGACATGACTGCCGAAGTGCATCCCGCCTTCGTAGCGGTTGAAGAGCGGCGGATACACCTTGTTCGGCAGCGCGGCGCTGATGAACAGCGGGTGACGCTCCAGCGACGCGACGATCCGGTCGCCCATTTCCAGCGCGATCTGCGAGCCTTCCGCGATCTGCTGGTTGCGCTTGACGGGCGCGCCCTGGTAGCCGGCCGTCGCGCGGCCGTCCACCCATGCATCGCTGGCTTCGAGCGCAGCACGCATCGCGGCGGCTTCGGCGGGACTCAGTACGTCGGGGATCGAGACAATCATCGTTCAACGTTCCTGCATAAGCGGCAGCGCCGCGCACTCGAGCATGAAACGCTTCATGCGGCCAGGCGCGCGGCGTGCCGTGGGCTATCGCTTCGTGCGATCAGAAGAAGCGATAGTTTAGCGTCGCGAGGAACGTACGGCCGTAACCCGGCACCGCGCGTCCGCCGTCGGACGGAATCAGCGCGTCGTAGTAGTTCTTGTCGGTCAGGTTCAACACGTTGATCTGGACGTCGTAACGCTTCGCGTGATAAGCGGCCATCGCATCCCAGCGCGTGTAGCCGCCAACCTGCACGAGGTTGTTGTTCGCCGCGTAACGCGACGACATGTACGTCGGACCGCCGCCGATTTCCCAATGCGGCGTGAACAGATAGGTCGTCCACAGCGTCAGCGTATTGCGCGGCGTATTCGCGGGCGTCTTGCCTTGCGTGCCGTCGAACGCCTGCAGGATCGTGCCGTCCATATACGTGTAGCCGCCGAATACCTGCCACTTGTCCGTGATGTGACCGGCGAGACCGAGCTGATAGCCGCGCACGCGGATATCGCCGTCGAGCGTGTAGCTGCCGTCGGGGTTCGCGGTACGCGCGTTGGTCTTTTCGATGTTGAACAGCGATTGCGTGACGGACAGACCGCCGCCGAGCAGGTCCAGCTTCGCGCCGACTTCGTATGACTTGTTGTGCTCGGGCGGCAGGTTCTGCTGGCCGTTGGTGAGCGTCAGCGCTTCGAGCGACGGGTCGAACGACGTGCCGTACGACACGTAGTACGACTGCCAGTCGGCCGGCTGATAAATGATGCCGCCGCGCACGCTGGTGAAGTAGTTGGTCTGCGTCGCGTAACGCGGCAGGTTGATCGTATTCTTGATCGACGCTTCGTAGCGGTCCCAGCGCACGCCGCCCACCACTTTCCAGTGCTCGCCGAGCGAAATCGTGTCGTTCAAGTACAGGCCCACGCCATTCGCGCTCGATTCCGCGAGATTGGTCGCCACTTCCTTCACGTTCGCGGGACGCGGCGTGTACGGAGGATTGATCAGCGGCACCACGCCGATCGTGTTCGACGTCATGCCCGGCGAGGTCGCCGTGAAGCTCTGGTTGCTGTACGTTTCGTGGCTCAGATCGACACCCGCGAGCAGGTCGTGCTTGACCGGCCCCGTGTTGAATTTCCATTCGACGTCGGTCGAGTTGTAGACCGAATGGTCGTTGATGTTGCGGTCCTTGCCCTGCAGCTTCACGAACAGCTTCGAAGGATCGATCGTCGTGAAGTTGCCGTTGGTGAGCGCCG
Organism: Paraburkholderia sp. XV; assembly: GCF_020177535.1. Taxonomy (NCBI): domain Bacteria; kingdom Pseudomonadati; phylum Pseudomonadota; class Betaproteobacteria; order Burkholderiales; family Burkholderiaceae; genus Paraburkholderia; species Paraburkholderia sp. XV. The sequence goes on from NZ_JAGUUD010000023.1 coordinate 20,190, forward strand.
TCGACGTCGAGAGCGGCCCCGTCAGCACCGACGCCGCATTGGTCGCGCGCGCTTCCGTGCTGTAGTGGCTGAACTGCGTCTGGTTGCGCACCGTCACGTCGTCGTTGAAGCGATGCTTGATGCGCGCGCTGAAGGTCTGCACGTCCTGAATCGTGCGGTCGTCCGTGTAGCCGTAGAACGTGCCGCGATTCACCGGCGCGGGGTGGCCGTTCAGCGGCGGAATGCCGTAGTCGGGCTGATCGCGGTTGTGCTGGATCAGCGCAGACAGCGTGATTTCCGTCGGCGTGCCGATACCGAACTTCACTTCGGGCGCGACGCCGTAGTCCTTGTTCTTCATCACGTCGCGCGACGAGCCGAGGCTCTGGCCGAATGCGTTGATACGGAACGCGGAGGTGTCGGTGATCGGCGTGTCGAGGTCGACCGTGGTGCGGTAACGGTCATGCGTGCCCGCCTGCACGGAGACGTCGGCGCGCTTTTTCAGCGTCGGCTCCTTGCTGACCTGGTTGATCACGCCGCCCGTCGAGCCGCGTCCGAAATACAGCGACGACGGACCATACAGCACATCGATCGATTCGAGGTTGAACGTGTCGCGATAGTACTGGCCGCGATCGCGGAAGCCATCGAGGTAGATGTCGGTGCGCGCCGAGAAGCCGCGCAGGTTGATGTTGTTGCCGATCTGGCCGCCTTCGGCTGCGCCGATCGTGATGCCGGGCACATTGCGCAGCGCGTCGGAGAACGAGTTCGCAGCCTGCGATTGCAGCACGGCCTTGGGAATGACGGTGACAGCCTGCGGAATATCGCGCAGCGCGGTCGGGACCTTGGCGCCGACACTGGATTTGTCGGGCTGGAAGTCGGTGGCGTTGTCGGTCTGCCCCGTCACCTTGACGGCGGGCAGTGTGTTGCTATCGGAAGGCTGGCTGGCGGAGGGCTGGCTGGCGGGAGAAGCGGACGATGAAGCCTGGGCAAGTTGCACTGCCGGTGTGGCCGGCGTCGTCGTCTGGGCGTAGAGCGGCGTCGCAAAGACGGCCATGACGGCCGCTGCGAGTGGCGTGGTTCGAAGCATCGCGATTCCCTGTCGTTGTAACTGATTTTTTCTTGGTGCAACGGGCGGTGCCTGCCCGTCCGGCTCGCGTATTCGCGCGAACCGCCCCGCCGGTAACTGCCCCCGGCCGGCCCCTTCTAAATGAGAATCGGTATCATTACATGAACGCTAATGGTTCGCAATCATCCGTAATGCATGTGTGGTCATTGCGCGTCAGTCTTTCAAATGACAAATTGCTTTCTATTAATGGATTAACCGTACTTGTTTAATCTTTATTTCAAGCCGATTAAAACCAATAAAAAAAAGGGCGGCGTCTTTCGACACCGCCCGCTTCAACCTTCCCGCTTTTCTACATCAAATGCCTAGCGAACCTTGCCTGCCTTCCACGCTGCGAGCAGCTGGTCGTACTTGACCGTTTCACCCTTCGGCTTTTCGTTCGCGAGCTTCTTCCACGGCGCGTGCTGATCCGAAAGCCATTTCGACGGATCGCTTTCCGCGTTCAGTTGCGGCGCGCACACCTTCATCCCGGCACGCTGTAAACGCCCCAGCACCTGGTCCATTTCCTTCGCGAGGTTGTCCATCGCGGCTTGCGGCGTCTTCTCGCCGGCAGCCGCCGTCGCGACGTTCTTCCACCAGAGTTGCGCCATCTTCGGATAGTCGGGCACGTTGTTGCCCGTCGGCGTCCACGCGACACGCGCCGGGCTGCGATAGAACTCGATCAGGCCGCCGTATTTGTCGGCATTCTTCGTGAAGTAATCGCTATGAATGTCGGAGTCGCGAATAAACGTGAGGCCGACAATCGACTTCTTCAGCGACACCGACTTCGACGTCACGAATTGCGCGTAGAGCCAAGCGGCAGCACGTTGATTCGCAGGCGTCGACTTGAAGAAAGTCCACGAGCCGACATCCTGATAGCCGTTCTGCATGCCGTCCTTCCAGTACGGGCCATGCGGCGACGGCGCCATGCGCCACTTGGGCGTGCCGTCCGCATTCGTCACGTTGCCGGGCTTGAGCATCGACGCCGTGAACGCGGTGTACCAGAAGATCTGCTGCGCGATCTTGCCCTGCGCGGGAACCGGGCCGGCTTCGCTGAACGTCATGCCGGATGCTTCGGGCGGCGCATACTTCTTCAGCCAGTCGACGTACTTGGTGGTCGCGAAGACGGCAGCCGGGCTATTCGTGCCGCCGCCGCGCGACACGGATGCGCCAACGGGATGACAACCGTCCGGCGTCACGCGAATGCCCCATTCGTCGACGGGTATGCCGTTCGGAATGCCTTTATCGGCTTCACCTGCCATCGAAAGCCATGCGTCTGTGAAGCGCCATCCAAGCGACGGATCTTTCTTGCCGTAGTCCATGTGGCCGTAGACCTTTTCACCGTCGACGGTCTTCACGTCGTTCGTGAAGAAGTCGGCGATATCCTCATACGCGGACCAGTTCACGGGCACGCCGAGATCGTAGCCATACTTTGCCTTGAACTTGTCCTGCAGATCCTTGCGCGCAAACCAGTCCGCGCGGAACCAGTACAGATTGGCGAACTGCTGGTCGGGCAACTGATAGAGCTTTTTGTCCGGCGCGGTCGTGAAACTCGTGCCAATGAAGTCCTTCAGGTCGAGGCCCGGATTCGTGTACTCCTTGCCCTCGCCCGCCATGTAATCGGACAGCGGCACGATCACGCCATAGCGATAGTGCGTGCCGATCAGATCCGAGTCCGAAATCCAGCCGTCGTAAATGCTTTGACCGGATTGCATCGACGTTTGCAATTTCTCGACGACATCGCCTTCCTGAATGATGTCGTGCTTGACCTGAATGCCCGTGATTTCCGTGAATGCCTTGGCAAGTGTCTTCGATTCATACATGTGCGTGTCGATCGTTTCCGACACCACGTGCACTTCCTTGACGCCTTGCGATTTGAGTTTCGCAGCCGTGTCGATGAACCATTTCATTTCGTCCATCTGCTGCTGTTTGGACAGCGTACTCGGCTGGAATTCGCTATCAACCCATTTCTGCGCTTCTGGCGTGCCTGCCAGTGCAGCGTGATTCGCACAAGCCCCCGCGACCACTCCTGCCACCGCGAGCGCGACGATCCGTCTCCTGTGTTGCATGGTCTTCTCCTGTGTCTCCACACCCCTTTGGATCATCAGCCGGTTGCCGCCCGGGGCATCAACGAAACCGGTTTATTCTTGACGCTTTATCCCTTCCACATGATCGCGAGCAGCACGACCACAGACGCCGCAAAGCCCGGCCATGCGCTCGCGCCTTCGCCGCTGATCGCAATCCACGCGAGATTCACATAAGCGGCCGTCAACAGTCCGATAAAGAGCCTGTCGCCACGCGTCGTCGCAATCGGCAAAAAGCCTTTGCGTTCGATAGTCGGCGCGCGCATCTCCCACAGCGTCATGCCCGCGAGCATCGCGACGACGCAGCCGAAGAAGATCGCGACTTCGGGTGTCCAGTACATCCACGTGAACATCACACTCTCCCCATCGCAAAGCCCTTCGCGATGTAGTTGCGCACGAAGTAAATGACGAGCGCGCCGGGAATGATGGTCAGCACGCCCGCCGCGGACAGCACGCCCCAATCCATCCCCGCCGCCGATACCGTGCGCGTCATCACGGCGGCAATCGGCTTTGCGTTGACGGTGGTCAGCGTGCGAGCGAGCAGCAGTTCGACCCAGCTGAACATGAAGCAGAAGAACGCCGTCACGCCGACACCCGACTTGATCAAGGGAAGAAAAATCTTGATGAAGAACGCCGGAAATGAATAGCCGTCGATATAAGCGGTCTCGTCGATTTCACGCGAAACACCCGACATGAAACCTTCGAGTATCCACACTGCGAGCGGCACATTGAACAGCATGTGTGCGAGCGCGACGGCGACATACGTGTCCATCAGTCCGACGCTCGAATAGAGCTGGAAGAACGGCAACAGGAACACGGCGGGCGGCGTCATCCGGTTGGTGAGCAGCCAGAAGAACATGTGCTTGTCACCGAGAAAGCGATAGCGCGAGAACGCGTACGCGGCCGGCAATGCGACCAGCACCGACATCACCGTATTCATCAATACATAAACGATCGAATTGATGTAGCCCCAGTACCACGACGGGTCGGTGAAGATCACCTTGAAGTTCTCGAATGTCACCTGGTGCGGCCAGATCGAGAACGCCGACATCGTTTCCTCGTTGGTGCGCAGCGATATCGACAGCATCCAGTACAAAGGAATCAGCGCGAACGCGATATAGCCGAGCAGGACCAGCGCGCGTATCCAGCGGCGGTTGTCACGCATTGTCTTCTCCCGTCGTTGCAGGACCGCCCTTGCCTACGCGCTCCATCCAGTTATAGAGAATGAAGCAGAGCAACAGGATGATCAGGAAGTAGATCAACGAGAAAGCCGCCGCGGGTCCAAGATCGAATTGACCGACGGCCTTTTGCGTCAGGTACTGGCTAAGGAATGTGGTCGAGTCGCCCGGGCCGCCGCCCGTCAGCACGAATGGCTCCGTATAGATCATGAAGCTGTCCATGAAGCGCAACAGCACGGCAATCATCAGTACGCCGCGCATCTTCGGCAACTGGATATAGCGAAACACCGCAAAACGGCTTGCACCGTCGATTTCCGCGGCCTGATAAAAGGCATCGGGAATGGCGCGCAGACCCGCATAGCAGAGCAATGCAACGAGCGGCGTCCAGTGCCAGATATCCATCACCAGCACCGTGACCCACGCGTCGGTCGGACTCGCCGTGTAGTTGTAGTCGACGCCGATGCGATTGAGCACATAGCCGAGCAAACCGATATCGGGCCGGCCGAAGATCTGCCAGATCGTGCCGACCACATTCCATGGAATCAGCAGCGGCATCGCGAGCACCACGAGCGCCGCCGATGCACGCCAGCCGGACGCCGGCATCGCGAGTGCCAGCCCGACGCCGAGCGGAATCTCGAACAGCAGCACGCAGGCCGAGAAAATGATCTGCCTGCCCAATGCACCGCGCAGATCGGGATCGGTCATGATGTTGCGAAACCACTCCGTGCCGACGAACACATGCTGCGTCGGGCTGATGATGTCCTGAACGGAGTAGTTGACGACCGTCATCAGCGGCAGGATCGCTGAGAACGCGACGCAGATGAAAACAGGCACGACGAGCAGCCACGCCTTCTGGTTGAGCGGCTTGTTCATCACGCGCCTCCTGCGGCTCGCACCGCAATGCGTTCGTCGTTGCTGAAATAGACGGTTTCGGGCGAAGCGACGCGCAACCACACGGGGCCATCCACCACACGCAAACTCGGCTCCATCTTCGCGTTGAATACGTGACCTTCGCAGTTCGCCGTCACGAGCTGGTAGTTGCCGAGTTGCTGCGCGCGCGTGACTTGCGCGCGGACTGCGCCCGCTTCGCCGTCGCCGGCAAGACGCACGAACTCGGGCCGAATGCCGAGCTTGAGATCGCCATTCGTGCTTTTGAGCGTCGCGAGCGTACTCGCGTCGACAGTGACGCGCTGCGAGCCCAGCTTGATCGCGCCTTCATCGAGACTCACGGGACACAGGTTCATCCCTGGACTACCGATGAAATAGCCGACAAACGCGTGATCGGGACGAAGAAACAACGCTTCCGGCCCACCCTTTTGCACGACGCGGCCATTCGTCATCACGACCACTTCGTCCGCGAATGTCAGCGCCTCGACCTGATCGTGCGTCACGTAGATCAGCGTGAGCTTCAATTGCTGGTGGATCTTCTTCAGCTGACGCCGCAGCATCCATTTCATGTGCGGATCGATGACGGTCAGCGGTTCGTCGAACAGAATCGCCGCCACGTCCTTGCGTACCAGTCCGCGTCCAAGCGAAATCTTCTGCTTCGCATCCGCCGACAAATTGCTTGCCTTGCGCGGCAACTCACGCGCCATGTCGAGAATGTCGGCCACTTCATGCACGCGCGTGCGGACTTCGGCGGCAGGCAGCCCGCGATTGCGCAGCGGAAAGGCGAGATTGTCGAACACGGTCATCGTGTCGTAGATCACCGGGAACTGGAAGACCTGGGCGATATTGCGTTCGCGCGCGCCTTGCAGGGTGACATCGCGTCCATTGAAAAGCACTTTGCCTTCCGACGGCGTCAACAGGCCCGACACGATATTGAGCAACGTCGACTTGCCGCAACCCGAAGGACCGAGCAGCGCGTAAGCGCCGCCGTCTTCCCACACCATGCTCATCGGCTGCAGTGCGTAGTCGTCGAGCGAGGCGGGGTTGGGCCGGTACGCGTGACCGAGATTCTGAAACTCAATGCGCGCCATATGCCACCTCCTGCACCTTGGGACGCGCGACAAGATTGGCGTCCGCGCCGAACACGAACAGTTCGTCGGGGTCGATATAAACGTCGAGCTGCGTGCCGAGCGCGATCTGATGCACGCCTTGCAACTGCGCGACGAGATCGATGCCGCCGTGACGCGTATGCAAGTGAAGGTACGTTTCCGAGCCGCTCAGTTCGGCGAGTTCGAGCAGACAGGGCACGGCAAACGAATGCGCGTTGCGCGGCGCAAGACGCAAGTGGCCGGGCCGGATGCCGATCCGGCAAGTGCCCGTTCCGACAGCCGTCGCCGCCGCGCGGCGCACGGGCACGTCGATGCCGATGGGCAGACGCGCGTCGCCGTTCTCCAGCAGTTCGCTCGTCAGCATGTTCATGGGCGGATCGTTGAAAACGGCGGCCACATCGACGCTCGCCGGTGCGTTGTAGACGTCGAGCGTCGGGCCGAACTGCAGCACGCGGCCCTTGTCGACGACGGCCGTGTGGCCCCCTAGCAGCAACGCTTCGAGCGGATCGGTCGTCGCGTATACGACCGTGGTCTTGCCGTCGGAGAAGAGTGTCGTGAGTTCGGCGCGCAACTCCTCGCGCAACTTGTAGTCGAGATTCACGAGCGGCTCGTCGAGCAGCACCAGCGACGTGCGCTTGACGAGTGCGCGCGCCAATGCGCAACGTTGCTGCTGGCCACCCGACAGTTCGCCGGGACGCCGGTCGAGCAGATGCTCGATATGCAGCTTCGACGCGACCTCGTTCACGCGGCGGCGTATCTCACCCGCTTCCGTCTTTTGCAGCTTCAGCGGCGAAGCGATGTTGTCGAACACCGTCATCGCGGGATAGTTGATGAACTGCTGATAGACCATCGCGAGATTGCGCTGACGCACGCTCACGCCCGTCACGTCCTGGCCGTCGGCCAGCACGCGCCCCGTCGTGGGCCTGTCGAGTCCTGCCATCACGCGCATCAACGTGGTCTTGCCTGCCTGAGTGGGACCCAGCAGCACATTGATCGCCCCCGGGACGAGCCGCAGATCGACGCCGTATAGATGCGTCAGCCCGCCCGAAACGACGGTGACCCGCTCGAGTTCCAAAACCAAATTGCTCTCCTTTGTTCGATGCTTCTGATGCAGCTTCGCTCTTCTTCTGCTTGTTCTGTGTTCAACCGCGGCGTCGATGCCAATGCAGATGCTTTGGTACGGCTACAGCAATGATTCGGATACGGCGTTCGCATACGCCGGGCGCCGCAAGGCGCGGCCCGGGTTGCTGACGAGAGGCAGGGCAAGGGATAGCGCCCAGGGGCGCCGGAGAAGCCGTTGTCGATCCATTGTCCCGATGCTTTTCTTATTCGGGTACTTCAAAAACAGGCCACACGACCCATGTTCAAAAAGGAAATCAAAACAACAGCAACAATGTTCTCTTTTGTTCGTTTACGTTTAAATCGGGGTTAACCATACAAAACGTGAACAACTGCCATCTACTGTACTTACGGCCAGTAGAACAATCTATTACGCATTGACGCCGTTTTACTTACAGATGGAAAGTTGGCGGTCAGCGTAACAGAAGACAAACCACAGGCTGGAGCAGCTGCCGGGTTCGTCTGACCTGTCGAACGGGCCGTCCGGCTATCCGCACCTCGTGTGCGCGAGTCAATCGCATGCGTTCGATTCCCGCGCAATGAAAAAGACAGCAGGCTTAGGGTTTCTCGTGGTTGATCCGGTGCATGGGCGAAACGTCGCGGCGTGAGCGAGGCGCGAGCCGGACTCGCTATTTACGAAGCACTCCATCCGTGAGTCCGTGCGGAAAGTGCCTTGTTTTGCGGGCTTTTCACCCGTTCGAGCCCGTATTCAAAGGAACCCGGATGACATGCGAAGGCGTGCGGGTATACGTTAATTTGTGCGCGCCGGCCAGCCTCGTTTACTGAACGAAAGCCAGGTCGTCCGAACTACTTTGATCAGACATGATCGAGGGGTTCGGACGTTGTTTGTCCGTACCGGAGGTGTAGCATGGCGAATCTGTCCAGCAGTGCAATCGACGAATTCAAAGCTCTCACGCGGGGCCAGGTCGTATTGCCCGGCGATCCAACGTTCGACGAAGCACGCAGCATCTGGAATGGAATGATCGACCGTCGCCCCGCGATCATCGTTCGCTGCGCAGGCACGGCCGATGTCCGTCGCGCCGTCAATTTCGCGCGCGACAACAAGCTGCTGCTCGCCGTGCGCGGCGGCGGCCACAATATCGCAGGCAGCGCCGTATGCGACGACGGCATGGTGATCGACCTGTCGCAGATGAAGTCGGCGCGCATCGATCCCGTCGCGCGCCGCGCCTATGTCGAGCCGGGCTGTCTGTTGCGCGACTTCGATCACGAAGCGCAAGCCTTCGGGCTCGCCACGCCGCTCGGCATCAATTCGACGACGGGCGTCGCGGGCCTCACGCTCGGCGGCGGGTTCGGCTGGATCAGCCGGCGCTTTGGGATGACGGTGGACAACCTGATTTCCGCTGACGTTGTCACCGCCAACGGCGAATTGATCCGCTGCAACGCCGATTCGCATGAAGATCTGTTCTGGGCGATTTGCGGCGGCGGCGGCAATTTCGGCGTCGTCACGATGTTCGAGTTCAAGCTGCACGAAGTGGGACCCGAGGTCTACGGCGGCCTCGTCGTGCTGCCAATGGACCAGGCGCGCGACGCGCTCGTCAAATACCGCACTGCGTTCGAAACCTGGCCCGACGAGTTGACTGTCTGGGCCGTCGCGCGCTTCGCGCCGCCGCTGCCCTTCCTGCCCGCCGAGGTGCACGGCAAGCCGATCATCGCGTTTGCGGTCTGCTACACGGGCCCTGTCGCGAACGGTCCGGCCGTGGTCGACGAAGTGCGCAAGTTCGGCACGCCCTACGGCGAACATCTCGGACCGATGCCGTTCACCGCGTGGCAACAGGCCTTCGATCCGCTACTCACGCCGGGCGCGCGCAACTACTGGAAGTCGCACAATCTCGCAACGCTCGACGACGGCCTGATCGACGCGTTCGTCGATGCCATCGCCAATCTGCCTTCGCCTCAGTGCGAGATCTTTTTCGGCGCGATCGGCGGGCAGACGATGCGCGCGGCGCCCGATGCGACGGCTTACTCGAATCGCGACGCGAAGTACGTGATGAACGTGCATGGCCGCTGGACGGAAGCCGCCGACGACGAGCGCTGCATTGCATGGTCGCGCGCGTTCTTCGATGCATCGGCGCCGTTCGCGCTCGGCAGCGTGTACGTGAACTTCATGACGGAAGAAGAATCCGCGCGCGTGGGCGCGGCCTATGGTCCGAACTACGAGCGGCTCGTCGCAGTGAAAGACCGTTACGATCCGCAGAACCTGTTCCGCCATAACCAGAACATCAAGCCATCCGCCATGGCCTGAACGCCGCGTGTGTGACGTGCCGGATAGCAATCGTGGTGGCGTTGCTATCCGGCATTGCTTTTCAACGCCTCTCTTCTCTTCACATTGCACCGCGTCATGCGCGGCTGCAGCGCCTCACGCTAAAGTAGCGTGCACGCCCACCACGCTCCTTTTCCGCTCAACGCGCCCAACGCACCATGCCGCGCATGCGCATCGCCTTGCTGACGATCGTCGCCATGTTCGCCTTCGCGGGCAATTCGCTGCTATGCCGCATCGCGTTGAAGGGTACGTCGATCGATCCCGCGACGTTTACGTCCGTGCGCATCGTGTCAGCGGCTATCGTGTTGTGGATCATTCTGCGCAGCCGCAGCCCGTCGCAAGCCATCTCCGGTAACTGGCTTTCGGCTTTCGCGCTATTCGTCTACGCGGCGGCGTTCTCGTTCGCCTATGTATCGCTGTCGGCGGGAACGGGTGCGCTGCTGCTATTCGGCGCGGTGCAGGCGACGATGATCGGCTACGCACTCTGGCGCGGTGAACATCTGCGCATGCTGCAATGGACGGGTCTCGCATGCGCGCTCGCGGGCCTCGTCGGGCTCGTGCTGCCCGGCGTGAGCGCGCCGCCACTGCTCGCGTCGCTGCTGATGCTGTGCGCGGGCGTCGCCTGGGGCGCGTATTCGCTGCGCGGCAAACGCGCCGCCGATCCGACGGCCACCACGGCAGGCAATTTCATGCGCGCCATCCCGTTCGCGGCGGCGATCAGCGCCGCGACGTTTGCGCGCGCATCGATCGACAGAACGGGTCTGCTTTTCGCGGCGATATCCGGCGCGTTGACCTCGGGTGTCGGCTATGTGATCTGGTACGCCGCGTTGAAGGAAATCAAGGCCGCCACGGCCGCAACGGTGCAACTGAGCGTGCCGCTGATCGCCGCCGTGGGCGGCATCGTGCTGCTCGGCGAACCGCTGACCGCGCGAATCGCATTGAGCGCGGCCGCGATACTCGGCGGCATCGCGCTTGCGATCAGCCGCCGCTGAGTATCGGATCAACGGTCGAATCGCATGTGACGGAGATCGGGGTGGGCAGCACTCGTCGCGATGCGCCAACGGATGCGCTATCCGGGAAAATCAGCACGCTCAAGCCGATGTCGGCCGACGTGCGCGCGCAGCAGATTCGTGACGTAGTCGATGCGTTCCAGCGTCTGCGCAGCAGCGTCACGCGCTTCGTGCAGATGTTCGCGGCGACGCGGGACACTGCGTCGATGGTCAGCAGTCTTTCTTCTGCGTCGCTGCGCGAATTGCTGTCGATGCTCGCAAACGAAGCGCAAGCCGCGCGCTTCAGGCCACGGCGGGCGACGACCCGTGCGGGCGTTCGGCCTCGCTGGCGATTCTGGAACGCATGCGTATCGTGTATGTGGGCGGAAGGCCGGGTTCGACTGCGGCGATCACGACTCGATGAACATGCTCAAGCGAGTCTGCGAACGCGGCCACATTGCGTGGCATCCGCTGCGCACCGCGAGCGTCGCGAGCTTCATCGAACTGATCGGGCGGCTCAATGCCGATGCGCAGACGAACACCCAATCGGGTGGAGCGCCGCGCTTCTGCCTGCGCCACGGCTAGGCCTCACGCGACATCGAAATCACTCGCCGATCAACGCCGCACCATCTTCGTGAGCGCGGCGATATCGTCGGCACAGGCGGCGTATGCCTGCGCTTCGATGCCGCGATAGAGCCGGATGATCTCCTCGCCGACGGGCGTGAGCGCGCTGCCGCCGCCGCTCTGGCCGCCATGCTCGGATACCGTCGCGGGGGATTTCAGCGAGCGGTTCAATTCATCCATCAACAGCCAGGCGCGCCGATACGACATGTTCAGGCTGCGCGCCGCCGCCGAAATCGAACCATGCTCACGCACCGCTTCGAGCAGCGCGACCTTTCCCGGTCCCAGCGCGATCGTGTCTTCCTGCTGAATGCGCATTCTGAAGCGCACTTCGGGCTTCGGATGTGCCGATGTCTTCATGTTGTTCGCCGTTGACTCATGCGCGCAAGCATACACGATGCCATATGCTGGAATTCAATCGGCACTTGCACCCGTGCGCCGCGGCTCATGCTCATGCTCACGCTCACGGCGATGGCCACCGCGACCGCATCAAAGCTCGAGCACGCGCGCGAGCCGGCTCACATGACGCGACGCGGGCAGAATGTCAGCCGCTGAAAACAGGATGGGCGCGCCTTCGTCGTATCGGTTCGTCGTGTAGCAGCGCAGGTCGAATGGATCGGCCGTCAGGCGTGCGTGCTGCCGCAGCGCGTCGGCGCCTATCCGATGCTTGACTGGCGCTCAGTCGACGCCGACGATCACGCTCGAAGCCTTGAAGATCGCGGCGGCCGCCTTGCCGCTGGCAAGGCCGAGACGCTCGACGCTGTCGTTGGTGACGATCGCGGCGACCTGCGCGCCGCCTGCCGACGAGATGATGACCTCGCTGTTGACGGCGCCCTTCGTGACCGACGCGACCGTGCCCGCAATGCAGTTGCGCGCCGACACCTTGCTGCTGTCGGCATCGACCATCACGATCACCGACGACGCCTTGACGAGCGCGAACGCCGGCTTGCCCGCCGCGAGTCCGAGCGACGACGCACTGCCGTGCGTGATGACGGCGACGATTTCGAGTCCGTCCTGAGTGCGGAGCGTGATTTCGTCGTTGACGGCGCCGGCCTTGACGGCCGTGACCTGGCCGGCGAAATGATTACGGGCGCTGGTACGCATGCGACTCTCCTTTGGGTGGCCCCTGTGTGTCGTTCAGTATGGACGAACGGCAAGCCTGCAGTGTACCGCGCGGCCTGTGACAGCCTGTCATCGGCACGGCGGGCCCGCACGGCGCGCAATGTGACGCGTGCTCGACGGGACAGTGGCCTCCTGGTCGCTCATATCCAGCGGACAACTGTTCGATCGAACTCGACGTGGACGATACCGCCTCCGACGTGCCCGACGAACCCTACGACATGCGCTAGCGCCCGCAACGCAGCGACGGCCGGACACTTCCGGTCCCGCCGCCGGGACAATAGACTATGCTAACGCGCGAGCCCGTGTGCTCGCGCCGTTGCACACGCGGCCTTCTATCGAGTCCATTGCCCATGAATTCCACCACCGACGATACCCCGCGCCCCGCCATGCGCGCCCTGACGCCGCTCGAAGCCCGCGTGCTGGGCGTGCTGTTCGAGAAGCAGCACACCGTACCCGACACCTATCCGCTGTCGCTCAATTCCCTCGCGTCGGGCTGCAATCAGAAGACCTCGCGCTCGCCCGTGATGAACGTCAGCGAATCCGAGATTCTCGACGCGATCAACTCCATGAAGCGCCTTTCGTTGGTGCTCGAAGGCAGCAGCAGCCGCGTGCCGCGCTTCGAGCACAACATGGAGCGGGTGCTCGGACTGCCGCGCCAGTCGGCGGCGCTGCTGACCGCGCTGTTGTTGCGCGGCCCGCAGACGGCCGCCGAACTGCGGCTCGCCACCGCGCGCCTGCACAGCTTCGCCGATACGTCGTCCGTCGAGGCGTTTCTCGAAGAACTCGCCGCCAATGTGCCGCCGCGCGTCGTCAAGCTGGCGCGCACGCCGGGCGAGCGCGAGAGCCGCTGGATGCATCTGCTGTGCGGCGAGCCGACGGCCGAGCAGATCGGCGCCGGGGCACTCTCCGACGACCCGCTGCCACCCGGCGAGCTCGAAGGGCTGCGCGCGCAGCAGCGCGAGCTGAGCGAGCGCGTCGAGCGGCTCGAGGCGCTTGTGACGCGCCTCGCGGGCGAACTCGGCGTGCCGCTCGATGACCTGAACGGAAGCGTGTAACCACCGGAATCGTACCGGTTTGCCGTGCATGATCGCGGCGAACCGCTGGCGCGCCATCAACGTGTGGCCTGGCCCGACGGATGACTGAGCCAGGTCAGACCGACAAGCTATCCAGAACGCAAACCCTTGCCTGACCACGCATCCACCAGTCACCCACCAGGCCGCTAAACGGGTTGCGAAGCGCCCTGAACGAATGCGACGATGCGGTTGGCGCGCGGCCGACGCCAGGGCGCGCCGCCTTGCGCCCTGCCCTGCTTTGCCCATTTTTGCGATTCACTGTGCCAGGAGACTGACCGATGAACGAGCACGACGCCCCCAATCCGCCCGCTGCTGCCGACCTGCCCGCCGACGACCGCCCGGACGATCCCGACCGCCGCCGCGTCCTCACCGGGCTTGCAGCAGCGGGCCTCGGCCTAGCGCTGGCGGGCTGCCAGTCAGTCGACACCGCCTCGACGGGCGCGCCGCGCAGCGCGGCCGACGCCCGGCTTGACGCCGCGTTGCGCGATCAGGTCAAGCGCATCGTCGTGATCTACGCGGAGAACCGCAGCTTCGCCAACCTGTACGGCAACTTCCCGGGCGTACAGTATCCGCTGTCCGCCGTCACGCCCGAGCGCTACGTGCAACTGGACCGCGACGGCAACACGCCGCTCGCCACGTTGCCGAAAATCTGGGGCGGACTCGTGCCGCAAGCGCAGGAGGTCGACGGCAAGCGCTACATGATTGCCGAGCGCGATATCACCGGATTGCGGAACCAGCCGTTCCATCTGACCGACGCGCACGGCGCGCCGCTGCCGAACAGCGTGATCACCCGCGACCTCGTGCACCGCTTCTATCAGAACCAGATGCAGATCAACGCGGGCCGCAACAACCAATTCGCCGCGTGGGGCGATTCGGGCGGCCTCGTGATGGGCCATTACCGCAGTTCCGGCGAATCGCTGAAGCTGTGGGCGCTCGCGCAGCAGTACACGCTGTGCGACAACTTCTTCATGGCCGCGTTCGGCGGCTCGTGGCTAAACCACATCTTTCTGATTTCCGCGCAGGCGCCGCTCGTGCCGGACATCGGCAACGGCCCGGGGAAGAAATTCGTGTCCGTCGTCGAAGGCGACGACCCGACGGGCACGCGCCTGAAGCAGGCGCCCAATTCGCCGAAGACGGCCCTCGACGGGCCGCCTGTGTTCGTCAGCGACGGCCTGTTCACGCCCGACGGCTATGCAGTCAACACGATGGCGCCGCCCTATCAGCCGAGCATGGTGCGGCCCGCCGAGGGCGGCGACCCCGCGCTCGCCAATCCGGCCGACCCAAAGGTGCTGCCGCCGCAGCGCTACGCGACGATCGGCGACCGGCTGAGCGACAAGGGCGTCGACTGGGCGTGGTATAGCGGCGCCTGGCAATACGCGCTCGATCATCGCGATACGGGTGCCGTGCCCGACTTCCAGTATCACCATCAGCCGTTCAACTACTTCGCGAACTTCGCGCCAGGCACGGCGGCACGCGCGCGGCATCTGCGCGACGGCGGCGTTGGCGACGACGCGTCCACCAACCGCTTCATCGCCGATGTCGACGCGGGACGCCTGCCCGCTGTGACCTTCTACAAGCCGCAGGGCAATCTGAACATGCACGCGGGCTACGCGGACGTCGAGTCCGGCGACCGGCATATCGCGAACGTCATCGAGCATATCCAGCGCGGCCCGCAATGGCAGAACACCGTGATCGTCGTCACGCACGACGAAAACGGCGGCTGGTGGGATCACGTCGCGCCTCCCAAGGGCGACCGCTGGGGTCCGGGCTCTCGCATTCCCGCGCTCGTCATTTCGCCGCTCGCGAAGAAGGGCTATGTCGATCACAGCGTGTACGACACCAACTCGATCCTGCGTCTGATCAGCCGCGTGCATGGCCTGGCGCCGCTCGATGGCGTCGCGCTGCGTGACCGTGCGTTCGTGCAGAATGGGCTGACGCCCATCGGCGATCTGACGGGCGCGCTCGATCTCGCGTGATGCCGTTGTCGAAGCCGTATGAAAGGAAACACATGTTCGTCGTGTATTGGCTGGAACAAGGCACGTCGACGGAAACCGCTCGCTTCGAGCGGTTCGCCGCCGACCAGATGACCCAGGCGCTCGCATTCACCGAAACGCTGCGCAAGCAGCAGGCTGCCGGCGAAGACGTGAGCTTCGTCACGCTCTGCAGCGAGAACCCGCGCTCGGTCGGCAAGCCCGGCGCGTCCGATCCGCCCGCCGATTACGCGTGGAAAAAGCGCCGTCCATGAGCGCGGCAGCGTGGCGCCATGCCATCCAGCCATCCACGCATCACAACACCATTGCGCGCGTAAAAGGCAAATAGGCGAAGCCCTGTAACAAGAAGGAGCCAACATCAAACGCGGCGAAACGATCGCCGAGATGGCGGAAACCGACCATGGCAACGGCTCGATGCAATTCGAAGTCCGCAACGAGTGCGAGCCCGTCCATCCCGCAGCTATTTGCCGCGCGTGGGTTCATGACGCGCCAGCGCACAGCAAAAAGCCGCGCACGGCGTGATGCCGTGCGCGGCTGGGTCTTGCCCTACTCGCGCGTTGCGCTCAACGCACCGCGTTCGCTTCGAGCAGCGGATCGAGATTGCCGGCGGTTTCCAGCGCGTTGAGATCGTCGAAACCGCCCACATGGGTCTCACCGACGAAAATCTGCGGCACCGTACGGCGTCCCGTGCGTTCCATCAATGCAAGCGCCGTGGCGCGGTCGCCCTGTAAGTTGACTTCCTCGTACGACACGCCTTTCTTCTTGAGCAGCGCCTTCGCGGCGAGACAGTACGGGCACGTCGGAGTCGTGTAGATCGTGATTGCGGACATGGTTATCTCCGTGAGCGTATTGAGCGTATTGAATGCGGCGCGTTACTGGCCGCGATAGATGTCGTCGAATGCGGACGATGCGCCTGCCAGCGAATGAGCGCGCGCTGCACGGAAGCCCGAACCGGCGCTGCCGCTGGCCGACGGACCATACGAAGTCGCGATCAGATCATGCGAGCGATGAAACACGTGCGGCGCAGCGGCCGGATCGTTCGCGGGCTCCGGGTAGCGGGTGTCGCTTTGCGGGTACTGGCCGGCTTGCTGCGCGGCGATCAACTCGGCGCGAACCTGTGCGCGCGTGGCCGCCGGTTGAGTTTCAGCGTGGCTTGCGAGCGGCAGACCCAATGCAGCCGCAAGAACGAGAGCTTGATAGACGCGTTTCATGTTGAGCACCTTTGAGAAGCGTTGCCGTCGGCGACGGGATGGCTCAACTGTAGGCGCGCATCGGATGGCCGTTAATGTCGGCGCGTCTCATGAACATGCTCGATCGGCTCACGGCTTTTCGGCGCACGCGCCGCTAGCGCCATGCGCGGCTCCCGGGTGATCGCTCGACGCCTTGTGCGGCAAGGCTTGACGGGCAACGCTCGCGGCCGGTCGCAGAGGCCCCGGCGCATGCTGTGCGATTAATGAAATTCTCTATTGCTCCGCGTCAGCCGCAGCGTCAGCCGCCGCGGCCTCCTGCGCCGGCTGCATGGGTCCGCCCGATGCGCGCCAGCGCGCGGGCGTCACGCCGATCTGCTTCTTGAACACGCGCTGGAACGCCGCTTCCGACTGATAGCCGACCGTCTCGCCGATATCGCCGACGGGCGTGGTCGATTCGAGCAGCATGCGGCCCGCGATCGTCATGCGGACTTCCGTGAGCACGTCGGTTGCCGAGCGGCCGATCGCTTCCTGGAATTGCCGCACGAAAGTTGCGCGCGACATGTTGCACAGCGCCGCGAACTGGTCGAGCGTCCAGGGCTTGCCGGGCGACTCGAACATCGCCGACAGGGCCGCCTGCAAGCGCGGACGCCCCGCCAGCGCCAGCAGCCCGTGCGGCGGATGCGCCGCCTCGCTCGCAAAGCGCAGCGTCAACGCGAACAGCGCCGCCGACAGATGATTGACGAGGGTTTCGCTGCCGGGGCATTCGTCCGTGGCCTCTTCGCGCATCAGTTGAATCAGCCGCGCGAGCCGCGAGCCCGCGACGCCGCCCGGCTGTTCGCCATTGGCGGCGGCGTCGCCGTTGCTGGTGGTACGCGCGCCGCTGCGCACCACCAGCCGTGACGGCAAGTGATCGCGCAGCAGCCGGTCCGGCACGGCGCCGAGCAGGAAGCGGCCGCACAGGATGTCGACCGTGTCGCCCGTGCCGCTGTTCTCCGCGACGCTCAGCATGATGTTGCGCCGCTCCGTGACGGGCACGGGCGGCGCGCCGCTGCCGTCGTGGATACGGTGCGGGCTGCCCGTTGGAAACACGATGATGTCGCCCGCGGCCAGATGCTCGGGCGGCCCGTTGCCGTCTTCGAGCACCGCGCGCCCCGACAGCAGCACGTGATACGGAATCTCGCGCACGCCCGCCGGGCCTTCTTCGATCGCCCATGGCGCGCCGAAGTGGCAGCGAACGTCGACACGCCCGCTCACGGGCATCAGCGACAGGAAGCGGCTCAGCAGATCCATTCGAGCCGCCGGTTGAGCCGCGAGTTGAGCCGCGAGTTGAGCCGATTAAGCATGTTTTTGAATCGTTCGAGGATTAGCAACGCCCACGCAGGACCGTACAGTGAAGCTGTGCAATGCAAACCGATTCTACTGGACGGCAGCGACGCGCGCGGCACAGCACACTGATTCCGCCACCGCCCGTCAGAGCGAGGAACATCATGAAGACGCTTCATATCGATGTCGCAGTGATTGGCGCGGGCAGCGCGGGCTTGTCCGCCTTCCGCGCCGCGAAGGCCGCCGGCGCGAGTGTCGTGCTGATCGAAGGCGGCGCGTACGGGACGACTTGTGCGCGTGTCGGCTGTATGCCGTCGAAGCTGCTGATCGCCGCCGCCGAAGCCGCCCATGCGGCGCGCAGCATGGCGCCGTTCGGCGTGCATGTCGATGGCGCCGTGCGGGTCGACGGCCGCGAAGTGATGGCGCGCGTCAAGCGCGAGCGCGACCGCTTCGTCGGGTTCGTCGTCGAATCGACGGAAAGCATTCCCGATGCAGAGCGGCTGATCGGCTACGCGCGGTTCATCGACGACACCGTGCTCGAAGTGGGCGAGCACACCCGCGTGCACGCGAAGCGCGTCGTGATCGCGACCGGCTCGTCGCCGTACGTGCCTGCGATGTACCAGGCGCTGGGCGAGCGCGCGATCGTCAACGACGACGTGTTTGCCTGGGATGACTTGCCGCGCAAGGTTGCCGTGATCGGCGCGGGTGTGATCGGGCTGGAACTGGGCCAGGCGCTTGCGTGGCTCGGTGTCGACGTGACGATGCTAGGCGCGCGCGGGCGCGTTGGGCCGTTGAGCGATCCGGCAATCAAGGGTTATGCGCGCGATGTGTTCAAGGATTCTTTTCACTTCGAGACCCACGCGCAGGTGGAAGCGGCGACGCGGGAAGGTGACACGGTGCGTTTGCGCTATCGCGACGGCGCGGGGGAATTGCACGAAGACACGTTCGATTATGTGCTGGTTGCGGCAGGCCGTCGGCCGAATATGGACAAGCTCGCGTTGCATAACACGACGATCGAGGTCGATGCGCGCGGTGTGCCTGTGTTCGATCCGCTGACGTTGCAGGCGGGCAAGCATCCTGTGTTCATCGCCGGCGATGCGAATGATGTGCTGCCGCTCCTGCACGAAGCGGCGGATGAAGGCCGCGCTGCGGGCGAGAATGCGGCTCGGTATCCCGATGTGAAGCCGCTTGTGCGGCGGGCGGCGATTTCAGTGGTGTTTTCCGAGCCGGGGATTGCGATGGTTGGTGCGCGGTTTCTGGATCTTGCTGACGGGTCGTTTGTGACGGGTGAAGTCAGCTTCGAAGACCAGGGCCGCAGCCGCGTGATGCTGCGCAACCGCGGGCTGATGCATGTCTACGTGGATCGCGCTACGCGGCGGTTCCTGGGTGCCGAATGGATCGGGCCGGATGCCGAGCATATCGCGCATCTGCTTTCATGGGCGCTGCAGATGGGGCTGACCGTCGATGCGATGCTCGCGATGCCTTTTTATCATCCTGTTGTCGAGGAAGGTCTGCGGAGCGCGTTGAGGAGTGCGGCTGCGCAACTGGCTGTCGTGTGATTTCGGGGTCGGATTTTTGGCTTCGCCGGGGTTTGCGGTTTCGGGGGGCAGCGGTGCGCGCCCCCTACTTCGAGTACAACGTCGACTCCGCGAAATCCTCCGCCTCCAGCACCCGCCCGACCAGAATCAACGCGGTACGCTCTATATCCGTCGCTTGCACCTTTTCAACAATATCAGCAAGCGTCCCGACAACTTTCTCCTCATCCGGCCAGCTTGCCCGATACACCACCGCGACGGGACAGTCGCCCCCATAGTGAGGCATCAATTCATCGACGATCAGCGCAATATGGCGCACCCCAAGATGAATCGCCATCGACGCGCGATGCCGCGCAAGATCCGCAAGCTGCTCGCCTTCGGGCATCGAAGTCTTCCGCGCATATCTCGTCAGGATCAACGTCTGCGACACATCAGGCAACGTCAGCTCGACCCCGAGCGCAGCCGCGCAGGCCGCCGTCGCCGTCACACCGGGCACGATTTCATACGGAATCCCAAGCGCCCGCAAGCGGCGAATCTGCTCGCCAATCGCGCCGTACAACGACGGATCGCCCGAATGCACGCGCGCGACGTCCTGCCCCTTCGCATGCGCTTCGGCAAGCAGACCAATGATCCCATCCAGATCGAGCTCGGCCGTGTTCACCACTTTTTCAGCGACGTTCCCGCTCAACACAGCTTCAGGCACAAGCGAACCGGCATAGAGAATCACCGGACACGTACGCACCAGGCGCTGCCCCTTCACCGTGATCAGTTCAGGATCACCCGGTCCCGCGCCGATAAAAAACACCGTCATGTCACAGTACTCCAATCTTCTTCGTTCAATGCGCGCAGCAGTTGCGCCGGACTGTCGAACGCCCGATCGACCTCGGGCAGCGCAGGACGCCGCATCATCACGACCGGCACCTTCAGTTCCCGCGCGACCTCGAGCTTCGCCTGCGTCGCCGCGCCGCCGCTGTTCTTCGTCACCAGCACATCGATGTGATTCAGCGCGAACAGCGCCCGCTCGCCGTCGATATCGAACGGGCCGCGCGCGTCGATGATGCGCGCGCGCCCGTTGCCCGGATGCGCGTCGAGACAGCGCACGATCCAGTACTGATGCGCGGGTATCTCGTCGAGATGCGCGAGCGGCTCGCGCCCCGACGTGAACAGCACGCGCCGAAGCGGTCGGATCGCATCGACCAGTTCGTTCCAGCCGCTTACCATGCGCCAGTCGTCGCCCGTTTGCGGCGTCCAGCCCGCGCGGCGCAGCGCCCAGCATGGCACGCTGGCTTCGCGGCACGCAACAGCCGCGTTCGCGCTCATTTGCGCGGCATAGGGATGCGTCGCGTCGATCACGAGCGCAATGCCTTCGCTTTCGATAAAACGCGCAAGCCCTTCGCTGCCGCCGAACCCGCCGACCCGTACTTCACACGCCAGCCCGTCCGGCACACGTCCGAGCCCCGCCAGGCTATAGACATGCTGCCGCCCGAGTTGCCGCGCGATCTGCAATGCGTCGCCCGTGCCGCCGAGCAATAACAGACGTTTCATCGCGCCACCCCGATGATGTTGCCCTGCCGGTCGATCGCAAACATCTCGACTTCGACCGACGCGGGCACGATGTCGCGCGCCACGTCGCGCGCGCGTGCGCAGACGATATCGCCGAGCGGCACGCCTTTTTTCCGCGCCATCGCAAGCGCTTCCTGGCTCGTGTTCGCGCCGACGATAGCGGCCTGCAACGCGGCGTCGCTCGCGGCATGTTGCGCCGACCACGCGGCGAGTTGCGGCAAGTCGATGCTCGAATGGCGGCTGTGCAGATCGAGATGCCCCGCCGCGAGTTTGCTCAGCTTGCCGAAACCGCCGCACATGCTGAGCTTGTCGACGGGCGCGCGCTTCAGATGCTTGAGCACGGCGCCCGCGAAGTCACCCATTTCGATCAGCGCAATATCGGGCAACCGGTAGTAAGCGCGCATGGCGTCCTCGCTCGCATTGCCCGTGCACGCGGCGATATGCCGATAGCCGTTGGCGCGCGCAACGTCGATGCCCTGATGGATCGACGCGATATACGCCGAGCACGAGAACGGCCGCACGATGCCCGTCGTGCCGAGTATCGACAGCCCGCCGACAATGCCGAGACGCGGATTCATCGTCTTCTGCGCCAGCGCCTCGCCGTTCTCGACGCCTATCGTCACTTCGAAGCCGCCCGCGTAACCATGCTCGGCGGCCAGTTCGTTCAGATGCGCGGTCATCATCTGACGCGGCACCGGGTTGATGGCCGGCTCGCCGACGGGGAGCGTGAGGCCCGCGCGCGTCACCGTGCCGACGCCCGGCCCCGCATGAAAACGCACGCCGGGTTGATCGGCGAGACGCACGCGCGCGAACACCACCGCGCCATGCGTGACGTCGGGATCGTCGCCCGCGTCCTTGACGGTGCCCGCTTCGGCGCCGCCTTGGCCGCCGTCGATCAGGCGGCAGAACACGAGTGGCATCGGCACGTGCTGGCCTTTCGGCAGCACGATTTCCGCGACATCGCTCGCCACGCCCGACAGCAGCAAACGCGCCGCCGCCAGCGACGTCGCCGTCGCGCAGCTTCCCGTCGTGTAGCCGCTGCGCAGCGGCGCGGGCTGTTCGGGCGTTTCGTCGCGCATCACGGTTTGCGGGTGTCGAGTAGCGTGATCGGCAGCGCGGCGCGCCACGTCTCGAAGCCGCCCAGCGGCTGCGCTTCGGCGAGCGCGATACGCGTCAGCGTGCCGCCATTCTGCGCGCGCCACACGACGAGCGCCGCCTCGCCTTCGAGCGTGACGGCGTTCGCAATCAGCCGCCCGCCTTGTTTCAGCGCGCCCCAGCAGCCGTCGAGCACACCCTGCGCGGTCACGCCGCCGCCGATGAAAATGGCATCCGGCGCGGGCAGGCCATGCAGTGCGTCGGGCGCCTTGCCAGCGACCAGTTGCAGCCCCGGCACGCCGAGCGCGTCGCGATTGTGTTCGATGAAACGCTGACGTTCGCCGTTCGCTTCGATGGCTATCGCGCGGCAACTGGCGTGCGCGCGCATCCATTCGATGCCGATCGATCCACAACCCGCGCCGACGTCCCACAGCAGTTCGCCAGGCGCTGGCGCGAGGCGTCCGAGCGTCAGCGCGCGCACGTCGCGCTTGGTGAGCTGGCCGTCGTGACGATAGGCGTCGTCGGGCAGCCCGGGGGTCAGCGCGAGCCGCGGCGCGTCCGGTGCATCGCGCCGGCAGTCGAGCGCGATCAGGTTCAGCGCCGCCGACTCTCCAATCGACCAGTCGTGCGCGCGCGCGTCGACGATGCGTTCGGACGCGCTGCCCAGATGTTCCATCACGATCATGCGCGTCGCGCCGAAGCCGCGTTCGACGAGCCACGCGGCCACGGCGGCGGGCGTCGCGCCGTCAGCGCTCAGCACGAACACGCGCGCGCCATCGTGCAGATGCATCTGCAACGCGGCAAGCGGCCGGCCGACCAGCGACACCGTCGCCACATCCTGCAACGCCCAGCCGAGACGCGCCGCCGCAAGCGATACCGACGACGGCGCGGGCAGCACGCGCAATTCGTCGGCGGGAACGAGGCGCGCGAGCGTCGCGCCGACGCCGTAGAACATCGGATCGCCGCTCGCCAGCACGCACACGGGCGTGTCGCGCCGCGCCAGCACGGGCGCGATGTCGAACGGATGCGGCCATGGCTCGCGCGCGGCGGACAGGCACACGGGCAGCATCGCCAGATGCCGCTCGCCGCCATAGATCACCGACGCGTCGATCAACGCGCGCCGCGCCGTTTTCCCCAGGCCGGCAAAACCGTCATCGCCCAT
Source organism: Paraburkholderia sp. XV (assembly GCF_020177535.1). Classification (NCBI taxonomy): domain Bacteria; kingdom Pseudomonadati; phylum Pseudomonadota; class Betaproteobacteria; order Burkholderiales; family Burkholderiaceae; genus Paraburkholderia; species Paraburkholderia sp. XV. The sequence goes on from NZ_JAGUUD010000023.1 coordinate 43,591, forward strand.
TCCCACTACGGTCAGCCACGCTGACATGCGTCGATCCTCATCTGCTTGCTGTACTGAAAACGCTGCTGCGGGCCGTGTTTCAAGGCTGCGGCATCGTTGTGCTGTTCGAAAAAAGGCATAATACCCGTTCGCCGGTGCCTTTCGGGGCCTAAGAGGGAACACACATCACTGCGATGACCGTGACTGCCCCCGCAACTGTATGCAGCGAGTCCACGCCAATTTGCGCCACTGGTGATACCGGGAAGGCCCGGCGTGTGCAGCGACCTGTGAGTCAGAAGACCTGCCGGCCAACAGTTCGTGCCAGCCAACATCGGGCGGGGTGTACCGATGCCGAGCCGCTCTCCTTCGAGATGCCCGGGCCGTCGCGCGACGTAAACCCCGTAATGTCTTGAGCCACGCTTTCCATTCGTCCGACGCTTCCGCCTTGCGCCCTTCGGCTTGTCCGGGGCTGTTGCGCATCGTGCCCGCGCTCGACGGCGGCCTGTGCCGCGTGAAGCTGGCGGGCGGCGAATTGAGCGCGACGCAGGCACTCGCCATGGCCGGGGCGATCGACGAACACGCGTCGGGTGTCGTCGACATCACGAATCGCGCGAATCTGCAGTTGCGCGGCGTGAAGCGCGGCCATGAAGCTGCGCTCGTTGCAGCGCTGCTCGACGCGGGGCTCGGACCGCAGAACGCCGAGCATGCATTCGCCGACGACGTGCGCAATGTGATGGTCAGCCCGGTTGCGGGCCGCGACGCAAACGCGTTATACGACACGAGCGCGCTAGCTGGCGATCTGCTGACGCTGCTGCAAGGCGACACACGGTTCGCCGCGCTTTCGCCGAAATTCGCGCTGATGCTCGACGGCGGCGAGCGTCTGATGATGCTCGATCATCCGCACGACATCTGGTTTTCGGCGATGCCGCAGCGCGACCGTCCGGACGTGCTGTTCGCAATCGGACTCGCTGGCTGTCCGCCCGTTACGACGGACCATGACAGCGCTTTGGCCGCCGTCACGGCTACGGATCTTGCGACGTTCACGCAAGCGCTCGTCCACACGTTCCTCGACCTCGCCGCGCCGGACGATGCCCGCATGCGCGACCTGCTCGCCGCGCATTCCATCGAGAACATCATCGGGCACGCCGAACGCAGGAGCGGTGTGAGCCTGCTGCGCGACGCGTCGATCCGAGGCTGGCGCCGGGAACCCGCCGATGCCGAGCGACGGCTCGGCGCGCATCGGCAAAACGACGGACAGCGCTGGCATGTCGGCGCGCAGCCCGCGTTGGGCCGCATGAACAGCACGACGTTGCGCGGCCTCGCCGAACTCGCCGGCGGCAATGCGCGCGCGACGCTGCGCATGACGCCGTGGCAAAGCGTGCTGCTCACCGACATCGACACGGTGAACCTCGACGCAACGTTACGGAAGCTCGAAGCACTCGGCCTCGCCACGACCGCTGACAATCCGCTGACCCGCGTGATCGCATGCGCCGGCTCGGCCGGCTGCGCGAAGAGCCAGGCGGACACGAAAGCCGACGCACTAAAACTGGCCGCACAGGTACCCGAGCATACGCAAGTGCATCTCAGCGGCTGCCCGCGTTCATGCGCGGCGGCGCATCGCGCGCCCTACACGCTGCTCGCGGCAGCCGACGGCCATTACGACCTGTATCACACACACGACCCGCGCGAGTCCAACGGCTTCGGCCGATGCATCGCGCGCGGTCTGACGATCGACGAAGCGGCGGATGCACTGAACGCGTCCGCCCTTCCCCCAACTGATGAGCCATTCGATGCTTGACTACATCCGCGACGGACAGGAAATTTATCGCCAGTCGTTCGCGACGATACGCGCGGAAGCGGACCTGTCGCGCATTCCCGCCGACCTCGAAAAGCTCGCCGTGCGCGTGATCCACGCGTGCGGCATGGTCGATATCGCCGGCGACCTGCGCTTTTCGGACGGCGCGGGCCGCGCGGGACGCGAGGCGCTCGCCAGCGGCGCGCCGATCCTCTGCGACGCGCGTATGGTCGCCGAAGGCATCACGCGCGCGCGGCTTCCCGCGCACAACGACGTGATCTGCACGCTCGCCGATCCGTCCGTGCCCGGGCTCGCGCGCGAGATGAACAACACCCGCTCGGCGGCGGCGCTCGAACTGTGGCGCCCGCGCCTGCAAGGCAGCGTCGTCGTGATCGGCAATGCGCCGACCTCGCTGTTTCATCTGCTCGACATGCTCGACGGCGGCGCGCCCCGCCCGGCGCTGATTCTCGGCTTCCCGGTCGGCTTCATCGGCGCCGCGGAGTCGAAGGCGATGCTCGCCGCCAATAGCCGCGGCGTGCCGTTCGTCGCCGTGCAGGGCCGGCGCGGCGGCAGCGCGATGGCGGCGGCTGCCGTGAACGCGCTCGCATCGGAGGACGAATAATGGCCGATCAGGCGAACAGCACGCGCGGGCGTCTCTATGGTCTCGGCGTCGGCCCCGGCGACCCGGAACTGATCACGGTGAAAGCGCTGCGGCTGCTGAAATCGGCGCACGTGGTCGCGTATTTCGTCGCGAAGGGCAAGAAAGGCAACGCGTTCTCGATCATCGAGTCGCATCTGTCGAGCGAGCAGCAGCAGTTGCCGCTCGTCTATCCCGTGACGACGGAAGCACTCGAACCGCCGCTGTCGTACGAAGCGATCATCGCCGACTTCTACGACACGGCCGCCGAAGTGGTCGCGAAGCATCTCGACGCCGGGCGCGACGTGGCCGTGATCTGCGAAGGCGACCCGTTCTTCTACGGCTCGTACATGTACCTGCACGACCGGCTCGCCAACCGGCTCGCGCCGCGCTTCGAAGGCGAAGTGGTGCCGGGCGTGTGCTCGATGCTCGGCGGCGTCGCCGTGCTCGGCCAGCCGCTCGTGTATCGCAACCAGACCTTGTCGGTGCTTTCAGGCGTGTTGCCCGAAGACGAACTCAAGCGCCGTCTCGCCGCCGCCGACGCCGCCGTCGTGATGAAGCTCGGCCGCAATTTCGACAAGGTGCGCCGCGTGCTCGACGAACTGGGGCTCGCGGAGCGCGCGCTATACGTCGAACGCGCGACGATGGCGAACCAGCGCATCGTGCCGCTCGCCGAAGTCGACCCGATGGCGTCGCCCTACTTCTCGCTGCTCGTCGTGCCGGGGGAAAAATGGCAAGGCTGACAGCACCGCCCGCGATCGTGATACTCGGCGTCGGTGCGCGGGACACGGCGCGGCGCGTGCAATCGCTGTATGACGGCGCGCAGGTGCATGGCCTGCAGGGCCGGGTCGCCGATGCCGATGTCGCTTACACGGAACTCAACGCGCATCTGCGCGAGCTTTACGCGAGCGGCACGCCGATCATCGCCCTGTGTGCGGCGGGCATCGTGATTCGCTGCGTCGCGCCGCTGCTCGCGAACAAGGGCGCCGAGCCGCCCGTGCTGGCCGTCGCCGAGGACGGCAGTGCCGTCGTGCCGCTGCTCGGCGGGCTGTCGGGCGTCAATGCGATGGCGCGCGAAATCGCCGCCGCGCTCGACGTGCCGCCCGCGATCACGACGAGCGGCGAGTTGCGCTTCGGCGCGTGCGTGCTGAATCCGCCCGACGGCTACACGCTCGCGAGCCTCGATCAGGGCAAGCGCTTCGTGTCGGATCTGCTGGCGGGCGAAGCAACGCGTATCGAAGGCGACGCGCCGTGGCTCGACGGCGTGCAACTGCCGCTTGCCGACGACGCGCAACGCGCGATCCGCGTCACGCCGCTGGCATGGCACGGCGCGACGGACGAACTGGTGATTCATCCGCGCAGTGTCGTGGTCGCCGTGCGTGCAACCGGCTCCGGCGCCGGATCGTTGCCTCAACGGATACGCGAAGCGGCGCAGACGCATGGGCTGGCGGCGCAAGCGCTGGCGGTGCTGCTCGCGCCCGCTACGCTGACGGGCGATCCCGCGCTTCGGCAGGCAGCCGACGAGTTGCAGGTCGCACTACGCTTCACCACTGACAGCAGCCTGGACCACGATGCAGACCATAGCGCGGCCCGGATGCTCAGCCAAACCTTACGCGTGCCTCACAAAGCGCTCGACGCGCCCGGCGACGCGCCCATCGCCTTCGCCGTCGCTCAAGCGCCGCTCGATCCCGCGACAGTCGGCCGCGCGCGCGGCAAGCTGAGCGTGATCGGCCTCGGGCCCGGCGACGCGTCGCTGATGGTGCCCGCTGCGCGCGCGGCGCTGACGCAGGCCACCGACATCCTCGGCTACGAAACCTACGTGAAGATGGCGGGCCCGTTCCGCGCGGATCAGCGCGTGCACGGCACGGACAATCGCGAGGAAATGCAGCGCGCCCGCCATGCATTCGAGCTGGCGAGCGCCGGGCGGCATGTGGCGATGGTGTCGTCCGGCGACCCCGGCGTGTTCGCGATGGCGGCCGCCGTGCTCGAAGCGCTGGACGGCGCGCGCGAAGAAGCACGACACGCGGCATGGTCGGCCGTCGAACTGGAAATCGTGCCGGGCGTGTCCGCCGCGCTGGCGACGGCCGCGCAGGCGGGCGCGCCGCTCGGCCACGATTTCTGCATGCTGTCGCTGTCGGACAATCTGAAACCGTGGTCGATCATCGAAAAGCGGCTGCGGCATGCGGCCGAGGCCGATCTGGTCATGGCGTTCTACAACCCGATTTCGCGCGCCCGTCCGTGGCAGCTCGACAAGGCACTCGATATCGTGCGTGAATATCGCGCGCCCGCGACGACCGTCGTGCTCGGCCGCGATATTGGCCGTCCCGGCGCCACATTGAAAACAACGACGCTCGCCGGATTGAAATCCGCCGATGTCGATATGCGGACGATGGTAATAATCGGCTCGTCGACGACCCGGGCTTTCAAACCCGCCGGAAGCGGCCGGGAATGGGTCTACACGCCGCGCTGGTATGAATAGGAGGCGATTTTAACGTTTGCATTGAATTGAATCAGCCAATTGTTGATATTCAATCAACCGGCTGAAAGGAAGATTGAAACTGTGCAAAAGAAAAATAAATTAAACTTTTTCCATAGTGCGACGTATACAACGATTATCTCCGGCCACCGCTTCGTTCGCCCACCATGCAAACCAGTGAAGACACCGTCGATACAGACGTGAGCGCACCTGTCCCCGCTGCGCGCCAGCTTTCTCCCGATGCCGTACCCGTCGGTACGCCGCTCGAGTTTCCGATTCTCGACAGCGATGGCGCGCTGCTGTTCGATCGCGGCGCGGTCGTGATCGGCGCGGATGAACACCGCTTTCTGTTCCAGCATTTCAAGCCGCAGCGCGGCGATCTGGCCACCGCGAACGACGACGCCACACGTGCCGCGCGGGCGGCGGCCAGGCAGGGCGAAGCCGAATCGCTCGCGCTCAAGGACATGCATCTGACGATCGGCGCGCTGATCGGCGTGCGCTCGCAGGTCGGAATGGGCGCGCCGATGCATCCGTCGCGCATCATCGGCTTTGCGCCGAACGAGTCGCTGTTCGTCACGCCGCCGCTCGTCGATGGCAAGCCGATGCTGCTGTCCGTCGGCGAGAACGTCGAGATCGTCGCGATTGCGAGCCAGGCGGTGTTCCGCTTCGTGTGCACCGTCGATTCCGTCTGCCAGGTGCCGTTCCACTATCTCGTGTTGTCGAAACCGGGCGTGGTGCGCCGGCTGCGCGAGCGCAAGTCGGTGCGCGTGCGCGCGAGCCTGCCGCTGCGCTTCAGCATCGAAGCGCAAGGCACGGGCTACGAAAGCCTCGGCCTCGTGCAGAGCGTGAGCGCGATGGGCATGTCGTTTTCCGCGCCGTGGACGGTCGGGGAAGTCGGCAAGCGCATCCGCGTCGCGTTCACGCTGCGCTCGAAGGACATGGAAACGCCGATCGAAACCACCGCGACGATCCGCAACGTGCAGCCCGGCTCGAAACCCGGCGAGCCCGCCACTCACGGCATCGAGTTCGACCAGCTCAACCAGGTCGAGCAGATGGCGCTGAAAGTCTATGTGTTCGACCGGATCGACGATGTGATCTTCTGGACGAGCGGACCGAAGTAAGCGCACTGCTTTCCTTTGCTGAAAAAAACGGCCCGGTCATTTGCATGACCGGGCCGTTTGGCTTGTGGGCCGCCTCGACGGCAGCGGCCCCCGTGACCGCTATTACTGCGCGGGCGGTTTTTGCAGCGATTGCGGCGCCACCTGCCACTGTTGTCGCTGCGGCGGCTGTTGAAGCTGCTGCAACTGGAGCTGTTGCGTTTGCGACGGCTGTTGCGGTTGCTCCTGTTTCATCTGCTGCGGCCTTGGTGACTGCGGCACGGCGGGTGCAGCGGCTGTAGCGGGTGCAGGCGTCACTGCTGAAACAGACTGCCCGCTCACACGAATCTCGACGCGGCGATTCGGCGCCAGACACGCGATGACAGCAGCGGACTTGCGTCCCGGGCAGGTTGCGATCGGCGCAGTCGATCCCGCACCACGCACGTCGAAGCGCGCGGGGTTCAGCCCGCGCTCCTTCAGCGCGTCCGCTACGGCCTGCGCACGGCGCCGCGACAGGTCGCGGTTGTGCGTGACCGAACCGAAGCGGTCCGTGTAGCCGATCACCGTGACGACATCGATCGATTGCACGCGCTTCAGATCCGTGGCGAGCGCGTCTATCGCGGTGGTGCCCTCTGCCTTGAGCTTCGCGCTGTCGAAATCGAACAGCGCATCGGCCGACAACGCGATCGGTGTGGCGGCATCGACGATGGGTGGCGGAGGCGGCGGTGGCGGCGCGCAGTGATCGAGTTCCTGATTCACCTGCACGCTCAACTTCTGCGCGCGCTCGATCGCGTCCCAGCCGTGCACCCAGTGCGTGCCGTGCGTCTCGTCCTGCTCCTTCCAGACTTCGTCGGTGAGCGCCAGCAGGCGGCCCGCCGACTCGCCTTTACATGCCGATGCCGATACCCGCGCGTTGGTGGCTTCGATAGCGCGGATCGCCTGCACCCACTTGTCGCGCGTTGGCCAGTTCTTCGCCGTATACAGCGGCTCCCACGGCGTGCTCTGGTCGATCAGGTAGCGCGCGTTGCCCAATGCCCGTTGCGCGGCATTGTTGTAGACGCGCGAAACGAGAACGTGGCTGTCCTGCCGCCCGGCGATTTCCAGGAAGCCTTCCGCCACGCCGCGACGGTAGGGATCTGCAATCTTCTGCGCGGCAGGCATCAACGCCTCGGCCTGGCTCTTGATGCTGGCCGGGAGAGCAAACGCGGCGGGTGCGGCGAACGCCGCCGCAAGCGTTGCGGCGAGCGTCACTGCAAACCGGGAGCGCACTGTTCCGCGTAATGTTGGTTTTCTCATAGATTTCTCCACGTCCGCCGCGCTTGTCGCGCGGCGGACGTATCAGGCCATCAGAAGCCGATCGTCACGCCTGCCGACGCGCCGGTGCTTGCACCGTTGCCCGTGGCGCGCGTCACGTGTGCATTCACGAGGAAACGATCGTTGACCCAGTAGTTCGCGCCCACGGCGACGGCTGCCGCCCCGCCATAGGTGCCGGCTGCCGCCGACATCTGGAAGTTGCCTTCCGCGCGCGCATTCGGGATCAACGAGGTCGCTGCCATCGCTGCTGCACCCAGCGAGTTCATCTTGTCGTTCATCTTGTTGAACTGGCTGTCGGTGTACGAGTTCGACTGCTGGACCGCCTGGTTCACCGTGTTGTTGCTGGCGTTCGTGATCGCGTCGTTCAACTGGCCGACGTTGACTGCGTCGGTGGTTGCCGTGCCCGCTGCGACGTTCGTGACGCGACGCTGCTGGCTTGCGGAACCGACGGACACGGTGTTGTCTTCCGACGCCACCGAGCCTGCGCCGAGCGCGACCGAGTTGTTGCCGCTCGCGGTGGAGGTCGCGCCGATTGCAACGGCGTTACTGCCCGATGCGTTCGATGCGTAGCCCGTTGCGACCGATTGCAGACCGTTCGCGACCGACAGCGCGCCCATTGCCGTGGCGTGCGTGCCGCCTGCCTTCGCCTGTTCCGTGTTGCGGTCGCCATCGCCGACGAACAACGTATCGACACCCGTGCCCGCGTTGCTGATGCTGTTGACCTTCGACAACAGATCCGCGTACTGCGAGTAGTTCACCGCGTCGGTGTCCTTCTCGCCCGCTGCAACGTTGTGGATCGCCACCGGCGCAGCACCCGACGAACCGTCACCCAGCGTGATGCTGCTGTAGTTGGTCACCGTCTTGCCGGTGTTGTCGGTGGTCGTGTCGTACGTCACAGCAGTCTTCATCGAACCATCGCCGCTGATGATGCCAGCAGCCTTCAACTGCGCGTTGTTGACAGCGTCCAAGTCGCCCGTACCTGCGGCTACGCCCGTGAGAACACGCGCGCCGTCCTTGCCCGTGAAGTCGACGATCGAACCGTCAGTCTGCGATGCGACCGTAATGTTCCTGCTCGACTGATTCTGCGTCACGAGACCAATACCGCCTTCATTGATCTGCGTCTGCAGGTTCGTGATGTCGGTGCTGTTCGCATACACGCGTGCGTCGAGGTTCGTGATCGCGCCGCCGATCGTCGTGACCGTCGAGCCCCCCACGATGTACGTCGGGTTGCTGATCGTGCCGTCCGTCTTCACCGTCGAACCGCCGCCGATCGCATTAGCCGTCGATGCCGCCACGTTATACAGCTGCGTGCCGTTCACCGCGTCGAAGCTCGATGCGTTCACGTTGCCAGCTGCTACACCCGTGAGCTTGCGCGCGCCCTTCGTTCCCGCGAAGTCGACGATCGAACCGTCCGTCTGCGATGCTACCTCGATATTCCTGCTCGACTGGTTCTGAGTCACGAGACCGATGCCGCCTTCGTTGATCTGCGTTTGCAGGTTCGTGATGTCGGTCGCGTTCGCATACACACGGTCGTCGAGGTTCGTGATCGCCCCGGCGATGTTCGTGATCGTCTTGCCGCCGATGTTGAACGTCGGGTTCGTGATCTTGCCCGTCGAAGGATCGAACGTCGAACCGCCGCCGATTGCATCAGCCGTCGATGCCGCCACGTTGTACAGCTGCGAGCCGTTCATCGCGTCGGTGCTCGATGCGTTCACGTCGCCCGCTGCCACCTTGGTGATCTTCGTGCCGGTTGCGCCTGCCAGCGTGATCTGGGACTTGGCGTCGCTGTCGTACACGACACCCAGTGCATTGCCCGAACCCGCGGCGTTGTTGAGCGCCGTCAAGGCATCCGCCACGTTGGTGTACGTGCCGCCGCCGAACGTGTACGCCGGTGCCGTGATCTCGCCCGTCGCCGTGTTGACCGACGCGCCACCGCCGAGTGCCTTGGCCATCGACGTGCCCTGCGCGAACAACTGCGAACCGTTGATGGCCTCCGTGCTCGACGCGTTCAATGCACCTGCTGTCAGACCTGTGATCTTCGTGCCGGTTGCGCCCTTCAGCGTGATCTGATCCTTCGTTGCGGTGTCGTAATCAACGGCCAGCGGGTCGCCGCTCGAAGCGATACGCGTGTCCAGCGAGGTCAGCGCGGCGGCTACGTTGACGTAGGTGTTGCCCGCAAGGGTGTATGCCGGTGCTACGACTGCACCCGTTGTCGGGTTGACGGATGCGCCACCGCCCAGGGCGCTTGCTACGCCGGCCAGCTGCGATACGTTCACGGCGTCGGTGTTTTGCGTACCGGCTGCGACGTTGATGATCTGGCGTTGCAGCTTGCTGCTTCCGATCGACAGAACGTTGACGCGGCCACCGTCTGCACTGGCGTTACCGAGCGTGACACTGTTAGAACCCGTGGCAACGATGTCCTTACCAATACCCATCGAGTTGACACCACCGACGCTGACGTTGTTACCAATCGCAATCGAATTGTCCGTGTCCGCTTCCGTGCCGTTGTTACCGATGGCGATCGCATTATCGCCCGCGGAGGACACCATCGAACCGATCACCACCGCGTTCTCTCCCTGAACCGCGATGTTCTGGCCAATACCGACTGCCGCAGCCGAACCGACCCGGACCGAGCCCCCAATCGCTACCGCGTTGTCAGACATTGCCTGCGAGTTCAGACCGATGGCCATTGCGTCGACGCCTTGGGCGTTAATCTGCCCTGCCTTGTCCGTGACGCCCGACATGATCAACTGATCCGGCGGCAGACTCGACGTTGCACCGAGCAAGGACGGAGACCCCGACAATTGCGATGAATACGACGCAGACTTCAGGAGTGCAGGCTGAGTTTGTGAAGAACTCAGATTCAGCTTGGCAATAGCCGCCTGAATGTCGGTAGTCATCTGACCAAGCGTCACTGCATCCGTATCGGCTGTACCATCCGCCACGTTGACGATGCGGCGGGTCGACGTTGCGCTACCGACTGCAAAGGTGTTGGCCACGCTGGTAGCCGAGCCGTAACCGATGGCCACCGAATTTTGCGCGAGCGCGCGCGCCCCCGTACCAATGGCCAGGCTGCCCGTTCCATTCGCAAATGCGTTTCCGCCGATCGCGACAGTATCGCTGCCCCCAGCCTGGGCCGCTGCCGCCTTGGTAGGACCGAACTTGATGTAGCTAAGGCTATTCAGGAAGCCATCAGTGCTCGTGAGGCCAGCCAGTGCGCTACCCACGTCCGTGTACGTTTTGCCGAGCACGTTATATGCCGGTGCTACGATCGAACCGTTTGCCCCCACCGTTGCGCCCGCACCCAACGCAGCCGTCACGCCAGTGAGTTGCGAAACGTTCACGGCATCGTTGCTTTGCTGACCGGCCGCCACGTTCACGATCTGACGTTGCGCGCCTGCGGAGCCCACCGACACCGTGTTATCACGGTCCGCCACCGATTTCGCGCCCAGCGCCACCGCATTCGATGCCGTCGCGACTGCAGCAGGGCCTGCCGCAACGCTATCCATACCCGTTGCCGATGCAGCCGCCAGTGACGAGTTCACAGCGAAGTACTTGAGGTTCGCGCCGCCCGCGATGTTGTTGACGATGTTACTCAGGTTGCCGACGTTGTTCGAAACGTTATTGACCTTCGCATCTTCAGCCATCAACTGGCTCACGTTCACGGCGTCCGTACCCGCATAACCTGCTGCCACGTTCGTGATACGACGTTCCTTGCCTGCCGCGCCCACCGACACTTCGCCGAAGGCCGTTGTAGCCGACAGCGTTGCGCCGCCCGGTGCGAAGCCTGCCTGGCCCAGCGTCGTCGAGTTCGCCAGCGAGTTCGAGCCCAGCGCGACCGAGTTCGCCGTCGATGCCATTGCCGCGCCGCCGATCGCCACGCTGTCCTTGCCCAATGCCGACGAATCGCCCAGCGTCGAGTTGGTGTGGAAATACTTGATGCCGTCGCCGTTGATGATGTTGTTGCCGTAGTTCTGGACGAGATTGTTCAGGTACGTAACGTTGTTCGAAACGTTATTGACCTTGCCATCTTCGGCCATCAACTGGCTCACGTTCACCGCATCCGTGCCTGCATAACCTGCTGCCACGTTCGTGATACGACGTTCCTTGCCTGCCGCGCCCACCGACACTTCGCCGAACGCCGTTGCGCCCGACAGCGTTGCGCCGCCCGGCGCGAAGCCTGCCGAGCCCAGCGTCGTCGAGTTCGCCAGTGCGTTCGCGCCCAGCGCAACCGCATTCGCCGTCGATGCCGTTGCCGCGCCGCCGATCGCCACACTGTCCTTGCCCGATGCCAACGAATCCGCCAGCGTCGAGTTGGCGTGGAAGTACTTGATGCCCTCGCCAGTACCGCTGGTTATGTTCGACAGACGAGCGTCGATGTTGGTGATCGCACCGCCCACGTTGTTATACGTCGCGCCAGCCGTGACATACGTCGGCGCCTTGATGTTGCCCGTCGCCGGATCGTAGGTCGAGCCGCTGCCCAGCGCCGCTGCCGTCGCCGAGCCTTCGGCGTTGAGCTTCGCGTTTTCGGCCATCAACTGGCTCACGTTCACTGCGTCGGTGCCGGCATAACCCGCGGCCACGTTGGTGATGCGGCGATTGAAGCTTCCATTTCCCACCGAGACCTCGCCTGCCGCCGTCATGCCCGACAGCGCTCCGTTGCCCGGGTTGTATGCCGTTGCCGACAGATTGGCCGTCGTCGTCGAATTCGAGCCGAGAGCGACCGATTCAGCGGCGGTTGCGCTCGCGTTGTAGCCAACCGCGATCGCGTTCGTGCCCGCTGCGGTCGCTTGCGGACCCACGGCGATTGCATTCGCACCCGATGCCGTCGAATCCACCAGCGACGAATTCGCGTGGAAATACTTCATCGACACATTAGCGCCGATGTTGTTGACTACGTTACTCAGGTTGCTGAGGTTATTGCTGACGTTGTTGATCCTTACGTCTTCGGCCATCAACTGGCTGACGTTGACTGCGTCGGTCGCGTTGTAGCCTGCTGCGACGTTCGTGATGCGGCGTTCCTTACCCGATGTGCCAACCGACAGTTCGCCGAAAGCCGTTCCCGCCGTCAGCGTCGCGCTGTCCGGTGCGAAACCCTTCACGCCCAGCGAGCCGGAGCTTGCTACCGAACCCGAGCCCAGTGCAACCGAGTTCGCACCCGAGGCGATCGCACCACCGCCGATTGCCACCGATTCCGCCCCCGACGCAGACGAATCTGCCAGCGTCGAACTGGCGTGGAAGTACTTGATGCCGCCGCCGTTGAGGACGTTGTTGAAGTTCTGGGTAAGGTTCGTGACGTTGTTGCTGACGTTCGAGACCGTACCGTCGAGCTTCGCGATCGCCGTGCCGACGTCGGTTGCCGTCGTGCCTTGCACGTTATACGTCGGCGCCTTGATCGAGCCGTCCGTGTTTACCGTTGCACCGCCACCCAACGCAGCCGTTACGCCTGTGATCTGCGACACGTTCACTGCGTCGGTCTTTTGCGTGCCCGCTGCGACGTTGATGATCTGGCGTTGCTGCTTGCTGCTGCCAACCGACAGAACGTTGGCGCGGCCACCGTCAGCACTGGCATTACCGAGCGTGATACTGTTCGAGCCACTGGCAATGATGTCCTTGCCAATACCCATCGTGTTGACGCCACCGACGCTGACGTTGTTACCAATCGCAATCGCATTGTCGGCGTTCGCTTCCGTGCCGTTGTTGCCGATCACGATCGCGTTGTCGCCCGCGGCCGACACCATCGAACCCATCACTACCGCGTTCTCACCTTGAACGGCGATGTTCTGACCGATACCGACTGCCGCGGCTGAGCCAACCCGAACGGTGCCGCCGACAGCCACAGCCTGGTCCGCCATTGCCTGCGAATTAAGGCCGATCGCCAGCGCGTCCGAGCCCTGGGCGTTAATCTGCCCCGCCTTGTCCGTGACGCCCGACATGATCAGTTGATCAGGCGGCAGACTCGACGTTGCACCGAGCAAAGACGGAGAACCCAGCAATTGCGATGAATTCACGCCCGACTTCAATGCCGATTGGCCTTGCGCAGAACTCAGGTTCAAATTGTTGATAGCCGACTGAATGTCGGCAGTCACCTGGCCGACCGTCGCTGCATCTGTATCATTAATGCCGTCGGCGACATTCACAATGCGGCGCTGGTTAATGGCATTGCCCACCGAGAAGGTGTTAGCCGCCGTGGCCATAGAGCCAAAACCAATTGCAACAGAGTTCGAACCAGTAGCTACAACAGATCGGCCAATGGCGACGGCACCATTCTGGCTTGCGACAGCGCCACCGCCAAGAGCGATTGAATCATTTCCCGTTGCTTGCGCAGTCGTCCCCGATGTATAACCGATGGCGATCTTGTCCGTCGTTTTCGTAATGTTAGCGACCACGTCACCAACATTAGAATATGTAGTGTCCCCAACGATATAAGCAGGTGCCTTGACCGTACCATCTGTCGCGACCGTCGCACCGCCGCCCAGCGTGCTCGCCATGCTCTTGAGCTGCGCCACGGTAGCCGGATCGCTGTCGCTCGTCGCACCCAATAACGCCGACGATTTCAGAAGCGTCGCTTGAGGCTTGCTCAAATTTGCAATTTGAGCCGCAAGGTCCGTGCCCATCTGATTCATCTGACCCAGCGTAGCTGCATCCGTATCATTGATGCCGTCGCCTACGTTGACGATGCGACGCGTGGACGTCGTACTACCGACTGCGAAAGTGTTGGGCGCGCTGGTGGCCGACCCGTAACCGATTGCCACTGAGTTTTGCGCTAACACTCGCGCACCCGCACCTATCGCCAAGGCGCCCGGCGCATTTGCAAAAGAATTGCCGCCAATCGCCAAGGAATCGGTGCCTCCTGCCTGTGCAGCGGCTGCCGCGCTCGTACCAAACTGGATGTACTTCACGTTCTGAACAAGGTTCGCCGTGCTGCTGGAAATATTCGACAGCGCATCACCCACGTTCGAGAACGTATTGCCATACACGGTGTACGACGGCGGCTTGACCGAGCCATCCGCATTCACCGCTGCACCGCCGCCCAGCGCCGCCGTCACGCCGCTCAGTTGCGACACGTTGACGGCATCGTTCGGCGACGTGCCGGCCGCGAGATTGGCGATCTTCGTCGCGCCGTTCGCGCCCTGCAGCGTGATCTGGTTCTTCGACGCATCGTCGTAGGCGACGGCAAGGGGGTTATCTCCGCCCTTCGAATTGTCGAGCGCCGTCAGCGCCGCGCCGACGCTGTTATATGTGCCCTTGGCGACGACGTACGTCGGATTCGTGATCGCGCCCGTCGTCGAATTGAAGCTCGAATTGCCGCCCATTGCTGCGGCAGTGTTCGCGCCCATCTGGTTGACCTTCGCGTTTTCCGACATCAGCTGGCTGACGTTCACCGCATCCGTCGCGCTATAGCCTGCCGCGACGTTGGTGATCCGGCGCTCCGTTCCCACGCCGCCGATCGACAGTTCGCCGCTCGCAGTTGCCGCGGACAAAGCGGCGCTGCCAGCGTTGAAGCCCGCCGATCCAAGCGTGGACGATCTCGCGACGGAGTTCGATCCCAGCGCAACCGAGTTCGAACCCGTCGCGCTTGCACCCGCGCCGAGCGCGACCGAATAATTGCCCGATGCGTTCGCTACGGCGCCCTGTGCAATCGACGCGGCACCCGAAGATACGGCCGCTACGCCCACGGCAATACTCTCGGCGCCCGATGCCAAAGAATCGGTCTGCGTCGAATTGGCGTGGAAATACTTGACGCCGTTGGCGCCCCCAATGTTATTGACGACATTGCTGAGGTTGGACACATTCTGATTGGTCGCGTACAGCTGCGAACCATTGATCGCGTCCAGGCTGCCCGACGTAACTGCGCCGCGATCCAGGCCGGTGAGCAGCACGTTGCCGTTCGACGCCGTAGCCGTCATCACGTTCGATGTCGTCTGCTTGCTATTATTGAGATAGAACGTTGCTTTCCCCGACGTCAACACCAGTGCCGACGACGATTGCGCGCCCGTTGTCTGTCCGGAGTCAAGCACGGCATAGGTACCGCTGAGACCCGTAACCCAGCTTCCGCAACCGGTCCAACTCGACGACGCCGCTCCGTAGGTCCGTATCCCAACCTGATCGCTGAGACACAGGACACTCGCAGAAGCGGATAGCGAAAATGCCGAGAGACAGGCTCCCGCAACCACCCCTACCCGGAACGACCGCGGCAGTTCGGCAGCGCCATCCCTTTTCGAGCCGCCCTTTGTCGTCGCAGTCGCATTCTCGTGAGCAGCAACCCATGTTTGCGTCGACTCATTCCATACTGACCGGTACACCTTATTCATTCGTCATCCTTATTTTATTAAAGATATTTCCCATACACCCGTCTACAACCGTGTGGCCTTCACAGCGAAGCACTCATTGCATCGGACGAGGATTCTCCGTTTGCCGTCACCCGGTGACGACAAAGGAAAAATCCACTGTGCTTAGTCGTGCAACAAACGGGAATTGCGCGACCAACTGATTGAATTTCAGATCAATTGAAAACAGTCAATTCGCCGGTGACGAACGGTATGGGAGACGACTAATCGACGGAAATAGGATCAATCCCAATAGGAACGTTCGAAATCAAATATCGAAGAAAGCCTACATACATCCCTACAAATCTCCATTTGATGTAGGCGCTATCCTTCAAAAATCGTACGATGTCGATTTTAGTAATCTGGATTACTAATGACATCATTTAACAGCCATCCAACAGTGAAATATCAGGCGTGAAATAAGTGCTGCGAGGCGATCGCGTTGTCCAGGCGGTCAAATCGGACCGCTCTCAGGCAAGCTTCAGATTGGCAAATTGGGAATGAATAAAACCGGCAATGCCGACGCACGGCGGCGCCGCATGTCTAGCTGAGCAACTCGTGCGGGCTGATGCACTCGCCGCCCCACGCGTCGGCAAGCCGCGCGCAGCGCCCCGTTCGCACCCCGCTGTCATGCTCGAAGTCGACGAACTGAACACGGTCGGCCGCCGCTGGGCGCATGGGCGAACCGCTGCTGCGGCCATCCGAGAAAATCCATAGGCAGCGTTGCTGTGCCGGATGCTTGCGCGCCGCCCGTTCGAGCAGCGCAGACGCCGTTTCGATACCCAGCACGAAAGGCGTGCCGCCACCGCCGCCTACAGTCGCGAGCCACCGCTCGTTCCACCAGCGCGGCACGGCAGGACCGAAGCGCACCTCCGCCCCAACGCCGCCAAAGCACACCAGCGCAACCTCCGCGCGAGTCGCGCGCGCCTGATCAAACAGCGCGACGAGCAATCCTTTGGCGAGCGCCAACCGTTGACCCGCCAGCATCGAATGGGAGCAATCAAGGACGAAGCAATGCAGCACGCCGCCGCGTGCCTCTTCGTGCACGAACCGTAGGTGTTCGGGCTGTAACGAAGCATTGCGCTTCGCCGCGAGCGTGCGTGGCCATGCAATGCGTCGCGCGCCGGCCGAACCGCCTCGCGTCGCATCGCCAGCGCCTTGCCGCCATCGAAAACCGCTGCGCATCGCGCGCGCGGCCGCGCTCTTTCGATGGCTCAGCGTTTTTTTGCGTTGAGGGGAATGACGCCTTTCACGCGCGTGATGCCTGTCGGTTCAGGCGGAAGGTAGCCGTAGTCGGTTTCTGACGAAGTACTCGCGCTATCGGTCGAGGTAGCTTCGTGAGATGAAGCGGAAGACGCGGAAGACACCCCCTCCGGCTGCTCAGCATCGTCTTGCAGACGGCGCCGATGCAACAACACCGACTCAGACACCCGGTCGACATGCGCAACCGTCACAGCATCGGCCTGTTCGAGCGCGGCCAGCGCACGCGCCGCGCGCAGCATCACGAGATCGGCGCGCAATCCGTCCACACCAGCTGCAATGCACAGCGCACTGACATGCGCATGCACTTCATCGTCGAACGAAAGGCTCGGTAACGCGGCCCGTGCATTCCGAAGCCGCGCGACATACGCATCCTGGTCCGCCGCACGTGACGCACGAAATGCAACCGGATCGGTATCGAACGCCAGCCGCGCCTTGACGATCGTCTGGCGCACGTGCGCGTCATAGCAGTTCTGCAGTTCGACCATCAAGCCGAAGCGGTCCGTCAATTGCGGACGCAGCTCACCCTCTTCCGGATTCATCGTGCCGATCAGCACGAAACTCGCATCGTGCGTGTGCGAGACGCCATCGCGCTCGACCGTGTTCACGCCGCTCGCTGCCGCATCGAGCAGCGCGTCGACGAGCCCATCGGGCAGCAGGTTCACTTCATCGACATACAGCACGCCGCGATGCGCCTTCGCGAGCAGTCCCGGCGAAAATTGCACCGACGCATCGCGCAACGCCGATTCGATATCGAGCGTGCCGATCAGACGGTCCTCGCTCGCGCCGAGCGGCAGCGTCACGAACTGGCCTTCGGGCAACAACTCGGCCAGCGCGCGCGCCGCCGTCGATTTCGCCGTCCCGCGCGGACCGCTGACCAGCACGCCGCCAATCCCGGGATCGACGGCCGCCAGCAGCAGCGCCTGCTGAAGCGGCGCCTGACCGATCAGCGCAGAAAACGGAAACGCCGCACGCCGCGCGCTGGCTTCACTCATGATCGTGATCCTTCGATGTGCTGTTCGCTATCCAGCAGATGTTGTTCGACCTGCGCGCGATACTCGCCCGGCTGTTGCCATAGTCCACGCTGCATCGCTTCGAGCAAGCGCTCGCAGACGCCATGCAGCGCATGCGGATTGTGTTCGCGCATGAACTCGCGCGTATCGGCGTCGTTCAGATACGCATCCGCGACGAGCGCGTATTGATGATCGGCGACCACGCGCGCCGTCGCGTCGTAGCCGTACAGATAGTCGACGGTTGCAGCGATCTCCGCCGCGCCTTTGTATCCGTGACGCTTCACGCCATCCAGCCACTTCGGATTCACCACGCGCGAGCGGATTACGCGCGCAATTTCTTCATGCAGCGTGCGAACGCGCGGCGCATCCGGGTTGCTGTGATCGGCGTGATACACATGCGGCTGACTGCCCGCGAGATGCCGCACGGCCGCCGTCATGCCGCCTTGAAACTGGTAGTAATCGTTCGAATCGAGCAGGTCGTGCTCGCGGTTGTCCTGGTTCTGCAATACGACATCCATGGCCGCGAGACGCGTGCCAAATGCGTGCCGCGCCTCTTCGCCGGCGCTTTTCTGCGTGTACGCATAACCGCCCCACGACAGATACGCGTCCGCGAGATCGGCATCCGTTTGCCATTGCTGCGTGTCGATCATCTGCTGCAAGCCCGCGCCATAGGCACCCGGACGCGCGCTGAACACGCGAAAGCCCGCGCGCCGGCGGGCTTCGTCGGGCGCGACGCCGCGCGCGATCCACGCATCGCGCTCGCGCAGCACGCGCGCGCGAATCGGATTCACGTCCTCGGGCTCGTCGAGTTCGGCAACGGCTTGCACGGCTGCGTCGAACAGATGCATCACGTTCGCAAACGCGTCACGGAAGAACCCCGACACGCGCAACGTGACGTCGATACGCGGACGATCGAAGGCCGCAATCGGCATGATCTCGAAGTCCGTCACGCGATGACTGCCCGGCGCCCACTTCGGCCGCACGCCGAGCAGCGCGAGCGCCTGCGCGATATCGTCGCCGCCCGTACGCATCGTCGCCGTGCCCCATACCGAGAGACCAATTGCGCGCGGATAGTCGCCATGCTCCTGCAAGTGCCGCTCGATCAGCGTCTGCGCCGACTTGAGTCCCAGCGACCACGCGGCTTGGGTCGGAATGGCGCGGGTATCGACGGAATAGAAGTTGCGGCCCGTGGGCAGCACGTCGGGACGCCCGCGCGACGGCGAACCGCTCGGGCCCGGCGGCACGAAACGCCCTTCGAGTCCGCGCTTCAGGTGCATCAGTTCGTGCGGACCGCATGCGTCCAGACGCGGCAGGATATCGTCGCGCAGTCGTTCGAGCACGCGCGCGGCTTGCGGCAGTTCTTCTATGGTTGCGAGCGCGTCAGGCGACATTGCGCACATGTCGTCGAGCAACGAAGCTGCGAGCAGTTCGAGCCGTTCGCGCGTGTCGCCGTTGTGTCGCCAAGGTGCGTCGCTGACCCGTTGCAGCAGCACAGGACGTGGTCCATCCCACACCGCCGACCAATCCGCCGACAACGGATCGAACAGATGATCCACATTCAGATCGCGTGCCAGCGCGTCGATAATGCCCGCCTTCGCACCCTGCCCATCGCCTACGGGAAAGCGCCCGAGCGCGAGCAACGTGTCGCGCCGCTGGATACCTTCAGGCGACTGCCCGAAGGTGTGCAGGCCGTCACGAATCTGCGCTTCCTTCAGCTCACATAGCCATGCATCGACACGCGTCAGCAACGAGTCTTCCGCGTCGGCATCGCTCGGCGCTTCGAGACTCAACTCTTCATGCAGCCGATGCTTGACGATCGTGTCGAGGATAGTCCGCCGCAACAGCTTCGCGCGGCGCGGATCGACCATCAACGCGTCATAGTATTCGTCGACCTGGCGTTCGAGATCCTGCAACGGCCCGTAGTTCTCCGCGCGCGTCAGCGGCGGCATCAGATGATCGACGATCACGGCTTGTGTACGCCGCTTCGCCTGGCTGCCTTCGCCCGGATCGTTGACGATAAACGGATACAGATGCGGCAGCGGCCCGAGTATCGCATCGGGCCAGCACGTATCGCTCAGCGCGACGCTCTTGCCCGGCAACCATTCGAGATTGCCGTGCTTGCCGACATGCACGACGGCATCGATATTGAACTGATAACGCAGCCAGAAATAGAACGCAAGATACGCGTGCGGCGGCACCAGTTCGGCGTCGTGATAGCTCGCGTAGTCGTTCTGTTCGCGCGAACGCGGCGGCTGGATGCCGATGAACACATGCCCGCATCGCCAGCCCGCAATCATGAAGCGACCGCGCCGCAGTGTGGGATCGTGTTCCGGCGCGCCCCACTTCGCGTTCAACGCGTCGCGCAGAGAC
This sequence comes from Paraburkholderia sp. XV, assembly GCF_020177535.1. Lineage (NCBI taxonomy): Bacteria > Pseudomonadati > Pseudomonadota > Betaproteobacteria > Burkholderiales > Burkholderiaceae > Paraburkholderia > Paraburkholderia sp. XV. The sequence continues at coordinate 63,862 of NZ_JAGUUD010000023.1, forward strand.
TGCGGCAAGCGCGCGAACTGTTGCATGTAATCGCTCAACGCAAGGCTTTGCAAAGCGGGCCGCAGATCGCGGACGACGGGATCGTTGGTCACGCCTTGCGTCAAGGCGTTCATCAACGCGCCGCCGTTCGAAGGCACGTCGTCGATGCGATACCCTTCGTCGCGCAGCATCTTCAGAATGTTGACGACGGAGGCTGGCGTATCGAGCCCGACGCCATTACCGATACGCCCTTCGCTCATCGGATAGTTCGCGAGGATCAGCGCGAGCTTCTTGTCCGCATTCGACTTGACCCGCAACCTGCACCAGCGCTCACTCAACTCCGCGACAAACTCAACGCGTTCGTGATCCGGCTGATAACGGACCACATCCACTTCCGTATGCGGGCAGCGATACGCGAGCCCTTTAAAGCTTATCGCGCGCGTAATGATGCGGCCATCCACTTCGGGCAGCGCCACGTGCATCGCGATGTCGCGCGAATTGAGGCCGTGATTGTCGTTCACCCAGTCGTCGCGATTGCCGCCGCTCAGGATCACCTGCATCACGGGCGCGTCGCCCGCCAATGCGAGCGGCTCGGGGTCGTCGATAGCGGAGGCGGCGAATGCCGTCGTATTCAGCACCAGCGCGATACGATGCTGGGCGGCGAGTTGCTGCACGACATCGCGGCTGATCGTGTCTTTCAGCGACGTGATCGCGAGGGGCAACGGGTTCATCCCGCGTGCTTCGAGCGCGTCGATCAACGCATCGAATACGGCCGTGTTGGCTGCCTGCAAATGCGCCTTGTAGAACAGGATCGCGACCACGGGCGCGCCGGGCTTCCAGCGCGCCTGCCAGTCTTCAATCGTGGCGATATCGCGTGCCGGGTGATACAGCGCGGCAGCCGGCAGCGGACTCGGCGGTGCCGGCTCCCTGCCCCAACCGAACCCGCGCCACGCAATGCAACGCATGAACGATTCGGCGTTGTGCGCGCCGCCCTCGCGCAGATAGCGCCATAACTGATGGCACAGGTCCGCGTCAGCCGTGCTGCGCGCGAGCAGGTTCGGGTCTTCCTGCAAGTCGCCGGAAAACATTGCGAGCGTCTGCTGCCTGCGCTGCGCCAGCGCCACGACCTGTTCGATCCCATACGGCCAATATGCCTCGCCGCCCAGATGATCGACGACGACGACGCGCGCATGCTGCAACACATCGTCGAGGTAAAAGTCCACCGAAGCCGGTTGCCGCAGATACGTGACATTCGCGAGGCGCACGCTCGGAAAGCCGTCGCCCAGGCGCGGCACGACGCTCGCAAGCAGCGACAGCGTCGTGTCGGCGGAACTGAGGATCACGATATCGGCCGGCTTCTGGTCGATACGGATCACGCCCTTCGTATCGTCGACGAAGCCGCCCGGGACGGTGCGCAGCAGATGCATCGCGGTGCCTTCAGGTGCCTTAAGGTGACTTAAGCCTGTTGCGCCTGAGCGCTCAAGGCTGCGTCGAGCGCGCGTTGCAGCACCGGCTGATCGAGGTCTGCGCCGATCAGCACGAAGCGGCTCAGCGGCGACGCGTCGAGTTCGCCCGCCTGCCAGCGCCGGTCGAAATAGCTGTCGAAGCGCCCGCCCACGCCCTGAATCACGAGACGCATCGCCGCGTCCTGCAACGCGGCAAAGCCTTTCACGCGATAGATCGTGTGGCCTTCGACCACCCGCTGTAACGCCGCGATCATCGCCTCGCGCGAAGGCGCGCGCGCCATGACGACGACGGAGTCGAATTCGTCGTGGTGATGGTCGGCGTGCTCGGGATCGTCGGCGGAACCGTGATGATCGTGGCGCAGATGAATCGTGTCTTCCGAAGCCGATTCGAGCCCGAGCAGCGCATGCAGATCGAGTTGGCCCATGTGCGCGCGCACCACCTTGACCTGCGGCGGAATCTCTTCGCGGATGACGGCTTCGACGCTCGCCTGCTGCGCTTCGTCGAGCAGATCGGTCTTGTTGAGAATCACGAGATCGGCGGCCGACAACTGGTCTTCGAACAGTTCATGCAGTGGCGATTCATGGTCGAGATTCGGATCGGCCTTGCGCAATTGATCGACGGCGACGGGGTCTTCGGCGAATTGACCGCTGGCCACAGCCGGACCGTCCACGACCGTCACGACGGCATCGACGGTGAAGCTGTTCTTGATGGACGGCCAGTTGAAGGCCTGTACGAGCGGCTTCGGCAGCGCGAGGCCCGACGTTTCAATCAGCACGTGATCGATCTGGTCGCGCCGCTCCACCAGTTGCTCCATGACGGGGAAGAACTCTTCCTGCACGGTGCAGCACAGGCAGCCGTTGGCAAGCTCGTATAGCTGGCCTTCCGTTTCGTTGCCGTTTTCATCGCAACCGATGCCACAGCCCTTGAGAATCTCCCCGTCGATGCCCAGCTCGCCGAACTCGTTGACGATCACCGCGATGCGCAGGCCGCCCGCGTGCTGAAGAATGTGACGCATCAACGTCGTTTTGCCGCTGCCGAGAAAGCCCGTGACGATCGTCACCGGAATCTTGCGCATCTGTGTCTGCATGATGGCTCCGTTGCTCGAAACAGGTTCGAGTGACTTCGACGTTGCGCGCCGTCCGGCACGCTTTTGCGAGGTCTTCAGTGATACACGGGGACGAAAACGGCGCCGCATGCGCTCGCGCCAGCCGAACGACCGGACGCGCAAACGCACTGCGACGCATGAGGAACAGTCGACACGGTGCCGCATCCCCGCAGCATGGCGTCGTTTTCTCGGGCCGGTATCCGGGCTGATGAAAGCGCCGCCTCTCCTTCCCGCGCGAGCGTTTTCGCGCAGTGGATTGTCTGCATGGGCCGCTATTGGACGCACATGCAGCGAGGCCGGCTCTGCATCGTCTGCGCGATGCCTTCACCTACCGTTGCGGGGAGCAGCATAGTTTGGCCGGCGGCTGTGCGCACGGCCCGCTATTTCCCGTTTAACTGCGCGCGCAGAGAGCGCACGCGAGCACCAGAGTGCGTGCGAGTTTAGGCCCGGCGGCAGGTAGCGTCAAGGTGAGACGACGACATCAGGGTTGGCCGATGCCGTCGTTCGGTTGCGTGGATCGCAAAAGAGAGGGTCCGCCGGCTGCCGCCCTGCGACAGCCGTGGAGAGGCACGACTCAGTGGAGACTGAGTGTGAAATTAGTGCGCAGTAGCTTGCGGCGTGACTTCGATAGCCGTCGCCGAGACGAAAACCGCGTGGATCGTGTCGCCGACGTGCAGATCCTTGAGGTCGAAATCCGGCGTGACCTTGATGACCTGCGTCTCGTAGACACCGCGCAGTGTGAGCAGGCGTTTCGCCGGGTCGATCTTCTGCACGGTGGACAGCGTTTCGACCTGATGCAGCGAGTCCCGGCCGTCCGAGCCGCGCACCGTCACCTGCGCATCGACACGCTCACGGATGCCCTTGCCGGCGGGGTCGACCTTTTCGGCCTGGACGAGCAGTGCATTCTTGTACAGCACGTCGACCTTGTCGCCTACGCGCAGCTTGTCGAACCCGGGCATCTTGCCGTCCACCAGCATCGTGACCTCAATGCCGTCCTCGCCCTTCAGCGTGACTGCGCGGGCGCCTGCGTCGATGGCGATGATGCGCGCCTTCAGGTGCACGGGCGGCGCCGCTTCCACGAGCTTATCCGCGTCCCGTGCGAGCGAGTCTGCGGCTTGCACTGAGGTCGCCGTGAGCATGGCCGCCAGCAATACCGACGCAATCGCTGTTATTTTCATGTTGATTTTCTCCCTAAAGTTAATCTGCCGGTTCGACGGCAGATGCAGTCAAAAGCGGTGCCCGGCACCGCTAATCCGGATTGGCGTGAAATTTAATTAGGTATCCGATATTTGATACCGGGAAAACGGTCATTCCACTTCCGGTCACTATAAATGACCGCCCTTAGGATTTACTACCGACAACACTTGAAAACAGTTTTCGAACTTCTTGGAACACGGTGGGAATCGTCGTCGGGCGAGCCCGTCGCACGGTCCCGCGCCGCCCGCCCGCAGGGCGTGTGTGCTATCGTATCGGCGCATCTGGTGCCCCGCGCTGGCTCGAAGGCCGGCGGGGTTAAACGGGAAACAGGGAAGCGCCTTCACATCGCGGCCGCAACACGGGCGAACCACGCGAAGCATGAAGCCGCCAAGCCTGTGCTGTCCCCGCAACGGTCACGCGGCGAGCGGAATGAAGCATGTTTCGCGCAGTGCGTTCAAGGCCACTGCCTGCCATCCGCAGGTGGGAAGGCGAACGCGATGAGCCGCCAGCCCGGATACCGGCCAGTTGCAAGGGGGCGAGAATCTCATCGCCATTCGCTGGAACCGCGGGAAACGGATACTAGCGCCCACGCGCGGCACCGGCTCGAGCAGCCGTCGCGCGTCACAAGCAACATCGCATGACCTGTCACATTCAAGCGCCTGCCCGTGCAGCGGCGCCCTCCTCGCCATGAGCCGCGCCTGGCTGATCGGCGCCGGCCCCGGCGACGTCGAACTGCTGACGCTCAAAGCCGCGCGCACGCTCGCGCTGGCCGACGTCGTGCTGGTCGACGATCTCGTCAATCCCGAGGTCCTGCAGTTCGCGCGCGGCGACGCGCAGATCGTCCATGTCGGCAAGCGCGGCGGACAGCAATCCACACCCCAATCCGAAATCGTCGCGACGATGCTCGATCATCTGCGCGCGGGCCGCAGCGTCGCGCGGCTCAAGGGCGGCGACCCATTCGTGTTCGGCCGCGGCGGCGAAGAGCAACAGGCGCTGCAGGCCGCAGGCATTCACGTCGAAATCATCAGCGGAATCACGGCGGGCATCGCCGCGCCCGCTGCCGTCGGCATTCCCGTCACGCATCGCGACCACGCGCAGGGCGTGATCTTCGTCACCGGCCACGGCGCGGGCGAGCATGAGGCGGACTGGCGCGCGCTCGCCGCCACCCACATGACGCTCGTCATCTACATGGGCATGCGGCGGCTCAACGAGATCGTCGACGCGCTGCTGCGCGCCGGCATGCCGCCCGACACGCCCTGCGCCGCCATCGAATCGGCGACGCGCCCCGAGCAACGCCATGTCCGCGCGACGTTGAGCGAGTTCGTGCAGCGCGTCGCGCAGGCGCAGCTCGGTTCACCGTCGATCGTCGTGATCGGCGGCGTCGCGTCGCTCGCGGCGCCCGTCGATGCCATGCTCAAGCCATGAAGGCGCTGATCGCGGGCATCGGTTGCCGGCGCGGCGTATCGGCCGAACAGATCGAAGCCGCCGTGCGCGACGCGCTTGGCGGCACGCTGCCGTTCGCGGCGCTGACAGCGGTTGCTTCCGTCGATACGAAAGCCGGCGAGCCCGGACTCATCGCATTCTGCGCACGGCACGCGCTGCCTTTGCAAACCTTCACGCGCGCGGCCATCGCCGCGCTCGATGCACCGGTCGCCCCATCGCCGCATGTGCGCGCGCATCTCGGCGTCGACGGCGTTTGCGAGCCGTGCGCGCTGCTCGCCGCGCCAGGCGGCGAACTGCTCGTGCGCAAACAGGCGAGCGGCGGCGTGACTGTCGCTATCGCGTGCGCTGCCGCACACCCTCCTTCCACCGACACAACCAGAATCAAGGAACACCGATGAAGACCGATCCCGAATCGCATGCACGCATGACGCAGCGCCGCCGCGAAGGCCACGAAAAGAAGCAGGCGCAGGCCAACGTCGAGAAGGGGCTGCTGATCGTCAACACGGGCACGGGCAAGGGCAAATCGACGGCGGCCTTCGGCATGGCCGTGCGCGTGCTCGGCCACGGCATGAAACTCGGCGTCGTGCAGTTCATCAAGGGCGCGCTGCATACATCCGAGCGCGATTTTCTCGGCGCGCAGGCGAATTGCGATTTCGTCACGATGGGCGACGGCTACACCTGGAACACGCAGGACCGCGAAGCCGACATGGCGACGGCGCGCAAGGGCTGGAACGAGGCACGCCGCATGATCGAAAGCGGCGAATACCAGATGGTGATTCTCGACGAGCTGAATACCGTGCTGAAGTACGAATATCTTCCGCTCGACGAAGTGCTCGACGTAGTGAACGCGCGGCCGCAGATGCTGCATGTCGTCATCACGGGCCGCCACGCGCCCGACGCGCTGATCGACGCCGCCGATCTCGTCACCGAGATGCGCCTCGTCAAGCATCCGTACCGCGAGCAGCATGTGAAAGCGCAACGCGGCGTGGAGTTCTGAACGATGCCCGCGTGCCCCGCTCTCTTCATCAGCGCGCCGGCGTCGGGCCAGGGCAAGACGACGGTGACGGCCGCGCTTGCGCGGCATCACCGGCGGATGGGGCGTGAAGTGCGCGTGTTCAAGACGGGCCCGGATTTCCTCGACCCGATGATCCTCGCGCACGCGAGCGGCGCGCCCGTTTTGTCGCTCGACCTGTGGATGGTCGGCGAACGCGCGTGCCGTGCGTTGCTCGCGCAGGCCGCACGCGAAGCCGATCTGATTCTGATCGAAGGCGTGATGGGCCTGTTCGACGGCACGCCGAGCAGCGCCGACCTCGCCGCGAAGTTCAGGGTGCCCGTTGCCGCCGTGATCTCGGCAAAAGCAATGGCGCAGACGTTCGGCGCGATCGCCTTCGGTCTCGCGCGCTTTCGTGACGACGTGCCGTTTCATGGCGTGTTCGCGAACCGGGTCGGCTCGGCGCGTCACGCGCAGATGCTCGAAGAAGCGTTGCCGTCCGACCTGACCATGCTCGGCCATCTGTCGAGCACCGATGCGATCGGATTGCCCGATCGTCATCTCGGCCTGCTGCAGGCGGGGGAGATCGACGACCTCGATGCGCGCCTCGATCGCGCGGCGGATGCACTTGCGTCGACCGCGCTCGCGCAGTTGCCGCCTGCCGTCAAGTTCGAAGACGACGCCGGCAACGCGTCCTTGCCGCGACTGCTCGACGGCATGCACATCGCGATTGCGCGCGACGCCGCGTTTTCGTTCATCTACCCGGCGAATGTGCAGCTACTCGAAGCGCTCGGCGCGCGTCTCACGTATTTCTCGCCGCTTGCCGACGAAACCGTTCCCGCCGATGCGAGCGCGCTCTATCTGCCCGGCGGCTATCCCGAACTGCACGCCAGCGAGCTTGCGGCCAACGCGCGCGCTGCGGCATCGATCCGCGCGCATGCGGACGCGAACCGTACCGTCGTCGCGGAATGCGGCGGCATGCTTTATCTGCTCGACAGCGTCACCGACACGCAAGGCGTCGCCACGCCGATGCTCGGCCTGCTGCCGGGCAGCGCGGCCATGCAGACGCGCTTCACGGCGCTCGGCATGCAGCAGATGGACGACGGTGTGCACGGCATGCTGACGGGTCACACGTTCCACTATTCGCGCGTGAGCACGCCGCTCGCCCCCGTCGGCCATGCGACGCGCGCCCAGTCCGACGTACCCGGCGAAGCGGTCTATCGCCGGGGTTCGATCGTCGCCACTTACATGCACGGCTACTGGCCGTCCAATCCAGCCTTCGCGGCTGCTCTCTTCCATGGCCGAGCCTTTTGACGACGCCGAACGCGCCGCCGTCTACCGCGCGATCTACGAACGGCGCGACATGCGCCACTTCGTGCCCGCGCCCGTCGATCCCGCCGTGCTCGCGCGTCTCATCGACGCCGCGCATCATGCGCCGAGCGTCGGCTACATGCAGCCGTGGCGAATCGGGCGCATCACCGATCCCGCGCTGCGCGCGCAACTGCATGACGCCGTCGAGCGCGAAAGGCTGCTGACGGCGGACGCGCTCGGCAAGCGGCGCGACGAGTTCATGAAGCTCAAGGTGGAAGGCATGCTCGAGTGCGGCGAGCTGCTGGTGATGGCGCTGATGGACGGCCGCGAGAAACACGTCTTCGGACGGCGCACGCTGCCGGAGATGGACCTCGCGTCGGTTGCGTGCGCGATCCAGAACATGTGGCTCGCCGCGCGCGCCGAAGGCCTCGGCATGGGCTGGGTGTCGCTGTTCGACGCCGGTGAAGTGGGCGCGCTGCTCGGCATGCCGCCGGGCGCGCGGCCCGTCGCGCTGCTGTGCCTTGGGCATGTTGAGCGTTTCTATCCGGAGCCGATGCTCGAAACCGAGGGCTGGGCGGCGCGCAAGCCGCTGGGCGCGTGCGTGTTCGACAACAGGTGGCCCGAGGAGCCTTCCGCGTGCAACGAAGCGCAGCCGGACGGTGGCGCCGGTCAGAGGGTCTAGCGCGCGTTTGAAGCCGTTTTAAACGGCGGTTTCGAGGCCTGCTCAGGCCTCGCCCTTCTCAATGCGTTCCAGCCGGTAGCCGTAGCCGTAAATCGGCATCAGACGATATCCGTTCTCGGGCCGCAGACCGAGCTTCGAGCGCAGCATCGATACGTGCGTGTCCATCGTGCGCGAAGGAATGGTCGCGGCCTGCTTCCAGATGGCGTCGAGGATGTGCGAGCGCGACAGCGGCCGGCTCAGATGCTTGAACAGCAATAGCGCGAGCTCGAACTCCTTGTGCGTCAGCGTGACGGCATTGCCGCGCACATGCACGCGCTTCGCGCCCGGCTCGAATTCGTACTCGCCGAACACTTCTTTCTCCGCCATGGGCTCGCGATGAAACGCGCCGCGCAACAGCATGCCGACGCGCGCGAGCAGCGCCGCCGCGCTCACCGGCTTGACCAGATGATCGTCAGCGTCGATGTCGCGATGCACGGCATCGCTTGCGCGGGTCATGAACAGCACGGGCAAACGCTCCGTGAGATTCTGCCGGATCCAGTGCAGCACCTCGTCGCCCGACAATCCCGGCGTATGGCGATCCAGCACGAGCAGATCGAATGGCTGGCTGCGCAACTGTCCGACGAGTGCCCGGCCGTCGTCGAATGCATGACATGTGTGTCCCGCCGCCGACAAGGTCCTGCACACAAAGTCGGCTTGCGCCTGAGTCTCCTCCAGAACTGCAATTCTCATAAAACCCCGCAACGCTAATTCGTTGTTTCCGTCCGACCGGGTAATCGCCGATGAAGGGATGACGACTCGCGAATATGACATTTGAAATCCACATACGCTCTGTTCTTCACGCCCTACACCGAATGCCGGCAAATTGGTTCAGATTGCCAGACAACGCCTCGATAGCCCGATATTGCCTTAATGCCTGCGCGCCTCATTGCGACAATGGAACAACCACAATTAAACAGGCGCACAACCCACTTCTTTTGACCGCGCAGTACAAGCGGAATTTTTTTCTTGCGTTTTACTGCCCGCATCGTCCGCCGGAGCGTGTCGCGCGCCATGCTGCAAGAACATGACGGCACGCGCCTGGGGGACGTACGTGGCACTTCTTTTTTGCGGCTGGAAATGATCTGGCTACGACTGAAAGCTGATCGACAGATCACGCTGCCGATACACGAGGCGCTACATCACAAACGTCCGTTTTGTGTGTCCGATTCCACACATTGGAATAAAATTTCGTGCCAATATTCGTGCGATTTAACAATTCGTGCGTCACCGCTGACGCATTCGATTTAAATCGGGGTGAAGATTATTAGAACGAATTGAATCAGTCAATTAATCTTGCCATTTTTATGTGGCGACGCAGTCATTTCGTTAAATCGGACCGATGATACCGATAACGGACTTATCGGTGCCATATGAGCAATTCGCGGTCGAAAGCACTGCACTCAATTCGGTTAGCGGCTTTTGCCGCACTGCACTTTAGGGCCCGGCGCAACCTCGTGAGGCCCGCATATCGATACACCCATGCACGATAGACGACGCGCGGCGCAAATCTTTAACGCGCGATCAGACGACTTCCTCATTCGTGTCGTCCGCAGCGGGCGACGCGCAGATCACATCGACGCCAGCGCCCGTCAGCACCCTGGACAGTCCCGCTGCCGGCGCCGCATCCGTGACTAGGATATCGAGGCCGTCCGCGCCGAACACATGCACGAGCGCGTTATGGCCGAACTTCGTGTGATCGGCAGCGACGATGCGGCGCTCGGCTTGCGAGAACGCCGCGCGCGCGAGCTCGGCGTCGGCGGGCTGGGCGTCCATGAAGCGCCCTTTGGCGTCGATGGCCGTCACCGATACGATCGCGTGGCGCACATGGAATTGCCGGAAGAACGCAAGCGCGCTCTCGCCAACGGCGGACGCATCGTCCGCGCGCAGCTCGCCGCCCGCCATCATCACGCGGTTCTCGTTGCGCGGCGCAAGCAGGCGCGCGACCTCGGCCGAATTGGTCACGACCGTGAGCCGCGCGTGCGCCTCGAGCGCCTGCGCGATATGCACGCAGGTCGTGCCGCCGTCGAGCATCAGCGAATCGCCGTCGCGGACCAGTTGCGCGACGCGCGCGGCGATCGCACGCTTGGCGTCGCGCTGCTCCACCATGCGGCGCCGGAACGGCTGCTCGTCCAGTTGCGCCGGCAGCATGATGCCGCCATGCACCTTGACGAGCAGCCCCTCGGCCACGAGCGGCTTGAGATCGCGGCGGATCGTCTCGTCGGATACCGCGAAGGTGTTGGCCAGATCGGTGATCGTGCAGGTTTGTTGCGCACGGACCAGCCGCAGGATCTCGTTCTGTCGGTGAGTGGCGAACATCGTGGACGGGGTCTGGAAATTGGCGCCAGTCTAGCAAACCTGTCGGCCCGGCTCCAACACGAATCCACGCAATCCCACATGCACCCCCACTGTCCGCCGCCTCATAGTTGTCGGGCAACGTTGCATTTCAAGCACTTTTGCGGCAAAGTACGCAGCAACGCATTCCCACATATTTCCAATCATTTCCACATCTTTCCGCGAGCCTCCTCATGTCAACCCACCTTCCGACGCAGGCGCGCGTCGTCGTCATCGGCGGCGGCATCATCGGATGTTCGGTCGCGTATCACCTCACGAAGCTGGGGTGGACGGATGTGGTGCTGCTCGAACAGGGACAGCTGTCGTGCGGGACGACGTGGCATGCGGCCGGTCTCGTCGGCCAGTTGCGCGCGCAGGAGAGCATGACGAAGCTGATCCGCTATTCGACGGCGCTCTACGCCGAACTCGAGGCCGACACGGGCCTGGCGACAGGCTGGAAGCAATGCGGCTCGCTTTCAGTCGCGCGCACGGCCGAACGGATGACGCAACTCAAACGCACAGCGGCCGTCGCGCGTGCTTATGGCGTGAGTTGCGAGGTGATCGGTCCGAAGGAAGCCGGCGAACTGTGGCCGCCCATGCGCACCGACGACCTGCACGGCGCAGTCTGGCTGCCCGGCGACGGCAAGGCGAATCCGACCGATCTCACGCAAGCGCTTGCACGCGGCGCCCGTCAGCGCGGCGCGCGCATCGTCGAGAACACGCGTGTTACCGCGATCCACACGCGGGCTGCGTCGAAGGGCCGCGAAGCGAGCGGTGTCGCATGGCGCGACAAGGACGGCAACGAAGGCGCGATCGACGCGCAGATCGTGGTCAATTGCGCGGGGCAATGGGCCAAAACCGTCGGCCGTCTGTGCGGCGTCACGGTGCCGCTGCATTCGGCCGAGCACTACTACATCGTCACGGAACGCATAGCAGGCGTGCATCCCGATCTGCCCGTGATGCGCGACCCCGACGGCTACATCTATTTCAAGGAAGAAGTGGGCGGACTCGTGATGGGCGGCTTCGAACCTGACGCGAAACCATGGGGCATGAACGGCATCCCCGACAATTTCGAGTTCCAGCTATTGCCCGACGACTGGGATCAATTTCAGATCCTGATGGAAAACGCGCTGCAACGCGTGCCTGCGCTGGAGACAGCCCAGGTGCGCCAGTTCTACAACGGCCCCGAATCGTTCACGCCCGACAACAACTTCATGCTGGGCGAAGCACCCGAACTGCGCAACTTCTATGTCGGCGCGGGCTTCAACTCGATGGGCATTGCGTCGGCGGGCGGCGCGGGCATGGCGCTCGCCGAGTGGATCGTCGCGGGCGAGCCGACGATGGACCTGTGGCCGGTGGACATCCGCCGCTTCGCGCGCTTCAACGGCAACGATACCTGGCTGCACGACCGGGTGAAGGAAACGCTCGGCCTGCACTACGCGATGCCCTGGCCGAACCGCGAACTCGATAGCGCGCGGCCCTTCCGCCGCTCGCCGCTCTATGCGCTGCTGCGCGACGAAGGCGCGTGCTTCGGCAGCAAGATGGGTTGGGAACGGCCGAATTTCTTCGCGCCGTCACAGGACGAGGCACGCATCGACTATGCGTTCGGCCAGCAGAACTGGCTGACGTGGAGCGGCGAAGAACATCGCGCGTGCCGCGAAGGCGTCGCGCTGTTCGATATGACGTCGTTCTCCAAGTTTCTCGTCAAGGGACGCGACGCGCAAGCCGTGCTGCAACGGATCGTCGCGAACGATGTGGCCGTGCCGCCGGGCACCACGGTCTATACGGGCATGCTCAACGAGCGCGGCGGCTACGAGTCGGACTTCACGCTCACGCGCCTCACCGACGATCAATACCTGCTCGTCACGGGCTCCGCGCAAACCACGCGCGATTTCGACACGCTAGACAAACGCATTCCGCCCGATAGCCATTGCATGCTCGTCGACGTGACGAGCCAGTATGCGGTGCTCGCCGTGATGGGGCCGCGTGCACGCGATCTGCTCGCGAGTGTGTCGAAGGCCGACTGGAGCAGCGAGGGATTCGCGTTCGGGCAGAGCCGCGAGGTGGATATCGGCTACGCAACCGTGCGTGCGACGCGCCTCTCATATGTCGGCGAGCTGGGCTGGGAACTGTATGTGCCCGTCGAGTTCGCGGTCGGCGTGTACGAAACGCTGCACGCGGCGGGCAAGCGTTTTTGCCTTAAAAACGCGGGGTATTATGCGCTCGAGTCGCTGCGGATCGAGAAAGGTTATCGTGCGTGGGGACGCGAGCTGTCGCCGGATACGAATCCGTTCGAAGCGGGCCTCGCGTTCGCTTGCAAGCTCGACAAGGACATGCCGTTCATTGGCCGCGATGCGCTCGTGAGGCTGCGCGACGAACCGCTACAGCGACGCCTCGTCGTGTTCACCGCGCAGGGCGCGAGCGACCGCATGCTATGGGGCGGCGAAGCGATCCTGCGCGACGGCAAGGCGGTCGGCTTCGTGAGTTCGGCGGCGTTCGGGCATACGCTCGGTTGTCCCGTCGCGATGGGCTATGTGAAGCGCGACGACGGCGCCGCGCTCGACGCCGCCTGGCTCACGAACGGCCGCTATCAGATCGACGTCGCCGGAGAATGGCTGCCCGCGACGCTGCATCTGAAAGCGCCCTACGATCCCGCTTCCGCCCGTATCAAACGCTGAAGCGCACTACGCGCACGTTAGCGCGTAACGAACAGCCGCAGCGCGTCGTTGCGCGCGATGTCGCGCGGCGTCACGCCGAGCAGCCGCTTCATCCAGTGCGCCATGTGGCTCTGATGCGAGAAGCCGACTTCGAGCGCGACCTGGCTCGTGCTCAATCGCCCTTGCAGCAACAACACCTTCGCGCGCTCGACACGCCGCTGCACGACATGCCGATGCACGGGCACGCCCATCGTCTCGCGAAACAGCACCTTGAAATGCGGCACGCTCAACTCGACGAGCGCGGCCAGTTCGCTCAGTGTCAGGCGTTCGTCGAGATGCGCCTCGATATAGTCGATCACGCGCGCCGCCGCGCGCGCCGACAGCGTGCGTCGCTTGTCGTCGGATGATATCGAAGCGCCCGCGAGCCGCACGATCATCGCGGTGCACAGGCTTTCGGCGTAGAGCGGATCGGATGCGTCCTCGGCTTCCAGTTCCGCGCGCATCGCCCACGCCAGATGCTGGAAGCGCGCGTCGCGCAACTGGAACTGCGGGCGAATCTGCGCATCGGCAGCGCGCAGGCCGAGCTGATCGAACGTATGGCGCGCGAAGTCTTCGGCGAACCAGACGCGCAGGATCGTGCAGTTGCCGTCGTCCGACCATTCGCCGTCGAGGCCCGCTGGAATCACGTCGGCATCGCCGTGCGCCTGGATGCGCGACGCGCGCTGGCCGTTGCATCGGCAGACCGCTCTCACGGGCGCGCCGACATGCACGCCGACGCGATGATGCTCGATCGCCGGAATGCGATGCGCGCCCGCCGCGATCCCGAGCATTTCCGCGCCGAAACCCGACCAGCCGAGCGACGCGCTCGACAGCAGGCTCGCGCGCGCGCCGGAGTGCGGCACCAACGCAGGGTGGACTGCATTCATCGCTTGCACCTCGTTCCATCGTCCGATTGCCGCATTGTGCTGCGTTTTGCGCTTGCGTGCTGGCCGTTGCTCCGGGGCACGGCTGCGCGCGCGGATCGTCATCCGGATCTGCTGCCCGTCATCCTTCCATGCGCGATTCCCGATGCGCCGCCGCGTACGCTCGGTTCCCATGAAACCAGCGGAGACAGACGATGCATGTGATTTTTGGCGCAACGGGCAAAGTGGGACATTCGACGGCGGCAGCGCTCAGACACGAGGGGCACGCCGTGCGCGCCGTCGTGCGAAATCCGGCGCAAGGCGAAACGCTGACGCGCATCGGCTGCGAAGTCGTCACTGGCGACCTGAACGACGAGGCGTCGATTCACCGCGCGCTCGACGGTGCGCAGGCCGTGCAGATGCTCTGTCCACTGCCGCACCGTGATCCCGATCCAGCGGGAGCGATGCATCGCATGATCGAGACGGCCGCGCGTGCGCTGCGCGCGCATCCGGATCTGCATGTCGTCGCGCTGTCCGACTATGGCGCCGAGCTCGATGCAGGCACGGGCATCACGCTGCTGTTTCATCACCTCGAAGCAGCGCTCACGGAGGCTGCGCCGCGCCTCACGCTGCTGCGTTCGGCGGAACACATGCAGAACTGGGCGCGCGTGGTGCCTGTCGCGCTCGCAACGGGCCAGCTGCCGAGCCTGCATCATCCGCTCGACAGGCCGTTTCCGACAGTGTCCGCGCGCGACGTCGGCAGCGTCGCCGCGCAATTGCTGAGCGACGGGTTGAATGAAGAAGGCGTTCGAGTCGTGAGCGTGGAAGGTCCGCGCCGTTACGACGCCAACGATGTCGCACGCGCGCTCGGCGAGGCAGGTGGACGCGACATCGTTGCGCACGCGCTGCCGCGCGACCAATGGACGGCGACCCTGCTGCGCGCGGGCCTCGATGCGAATCACGCAAAGCTGATCGTCGATCTGTACGACGCGCAGAACTCGGGGCGCATCGATGCCGAAGCGGGCACTGAGCGGCGCTTCGGCACGACTGAATTACGCGACGTGATTGCAGCGCTCGTGTCGACGATCGACGCATGAGAGGAGCATGGCATGCAGTGCTGCGCTTCAATACGCGCGATCGAACATCGTCATGCGCGCCCTTCAGACCCGGCGGGCATGCTGTACAAGCTCATGACGACCCTTGCCGCGCGACTTGGCTGGCACCGGCTGGAGCAACTGCTGAGCGCGATCCCCGACAGCAACGACGACTTCATGATCTTCTGACGCCGTAAAGCAAATGGCCTCGCGTTGTCGCGAGGCCATTGCACGTTGCTCACATTGCCCGGCAAGTCCAGGCAACAGAAGTTATTCGTTTTCCTCGAAGTAGTGACGCAGCCTTTCATAGCGGTATTTCGGCTGCAAACCTACGCCAAAACCTACGCCGGATTACATCGTAACTCTTTCGTAAATTAGTGTCGCTTTTGAACAACCACGGAAGCGAAAACCCCGGCGACGCCTCTGCGTCGGGCTGTCTTCCTGACTGACTTTCCGGGCGTACTCCGCGAGTCACGCTACAAGATCGACCCCGGTTCAGCGATTACGCTGCTAAACGAGACGGATCACCAAGCGGACGCCACCGCAGATCTCGAGAACGAGATGCCCGGGGGTGCAGACAGCAATGCTTACCAAGCCTCGCGCGCGCGATGTACCGCGTGTTCGTTCTTACTTGGCGGCCGCCATTCCGTCACCATCGACTTCTGGACTCGCCGTCGTTATCAGGTTCAGCAGCACGGAAAGATCCGCAGGCTTGACGAGGTAGTGATCGATACCTGCGTCCATGGCGCGACGGATATGCTCGTCGTGCCCGTAGCCGCTCAGCGCGATCAACATTGATTGTGCGCATGCACTCGTCTCGCGCAATGAGCGCGCGAGTTCGTAGCCCGTCATATCGGGCAGGCCGATATCGAGTACGACGACATCAGGTGTCATCGACTCGGCCAGCCGCAATGCAGACTTGCCGTCATATGCGCACTTGACGACATAGCCGTGTATTGTGAGCAGCGCTTCGAGACTCTCCGCGGAGGCGACGAGGTCGTCGACAACGAGCACCCGCGTCGCCAGCCTGCGGTTTAGATGCACCACGGGAGCGAGCGCGGGCGACGTGCGCTCAGCCGTCGTTCCTGGCAAGCGCACGACAAACTCGGCACCCTTTCCAAGCCCTGAGCTGTGGCATTCGACCGAGCCACCGTGCAGTTGCGTCAGATGCCGGACCAGCGTCAGACCGATCCCAAGCCCGCCGAGCGAGCGATGCAACGACGCATCGGCCTGAGCGAACAGATCGAACACATGCGGTAGAAACGCGGCATCGATCCCAAGTCCGTCGTCCGCAACCGTGATCGACGCAACACCGTCGACAAATCGCGTCGATAGCGAAATATGTCCGCCTTGTGGTGTGAACTTCGACGCGTTGTTCAGCAGATTCGACACGATCTGTGCAAGCCGCACGACGTCGCCTTCGACCACGGTGTCGACAGCGCCTTCATCGCACACCAGAGTTTGGGAGCGACGAATGAAATGAGGACGGCTCGTCTCCACTGCGCGCCCGATCACGACCGACAACGACACGGGCGCCGTGCGAAGCGCGACCGTTCCTCTTGCGATACGCGACACGTCGAGCAGATCCTCAACGATACGCACCATATGTTCAACCTGAGTTCCGATGATTTCGCATGCCCAGCGCAGCACGTCCCGGTCGCCCTCTTTTGCGCTGCCCATGACCGCGACGGCATTCGCAATCGGTGCAAGCGGATTGCGCAGTTCGTGCGCCAACATCGCGAGAAACTCGTTCTTTCGGCGATCGCCTTCGATGATTGTGGAGAACAGCACCGCGTTTTCTAGTGCAATCGCGGCGCGGCCCGCGAATTCCTGGGCAAGCGTCGCCTGCTCAACCGGCAACGCGCCATCGAAAGAACACAGCACGATCACACCGCGCTGCCGGCCTGTCAGCAACGGGAACGCGCTCACGCGCGTGATTCCTTCCGCAGTCGCACCTTCTGGCGCACGCTGGGTAACGAATTCGATGGCGGCGATCTCGCTGTCTGCCGTCTCTTCATTAAGCAGCCGTTGTACGAAGCCATCGACTTCGGGGAAAGCGTTCGCGAGTGTCCCGGCGCAGAATGATGCGAGATCAGGAGCAGGCTGCTGATCGCGTCTCGCCGATCGGGTGCCGAACCCGCCCGCTGCGTCCCCGATACCTCTCGCCGCAACGAAAGCGATGTCCGCCATGCCTGCTGACGCCAGCTCGACGATGCGCTGCAATGTCATATCGACTTCAAGCGATCGCGTTAGCACATGACTCGCATTGGCCAGAAAATCGGCGCGCTGGCGCGCCCTCACCGCCACCGCCCTGTCCGCTTCGGCGCGCACAAACGCCTCACGTTCCTCTGCTCGCAGCAACAGCTCGCGATGCATCCGATGCATTTCGACGAACACCCTGACCTTCGAGCGCAAGATCTCTGGCACGACGGGCGCTGAGATATAGTCGACTGCGCCGAGTGAATAGCCGTGTTTCATCTCATGATCGTCGACATACGCGGTGACGAAGATGATCGGCGTGCTGGCTGTGCGCCGATAGGTCCGCAGCAATGATGCCGTCTCCAGACCGTCCATCCCCGGCATGTTGACGTCAAGCAGGATGACGGCGAAGTCGCGTTCCAGCACCGCCTTCAGCGCATCGCGCCCCGAGCAGACACCGATTACATTCTCGCCGAGTTCTTCGAGAATTGTCCGCATCACGACCTGCTGCGCAGGCAAATCGTCGACGACCAGGATGTTGACTGGCTGCTGCGCGATTGCAGACACAGGCTCCATCGCGGTCTCCTAGCGGTGCAACCACGCGTAAAGCACCGCGAGCAGGCCCTCGCGGTTCACAGGCTTCGACAGATAGTCCCACGCGCCTGCCTCGATGCAGCGTTCGCGATCACCCTTCATCGCTTTGGCCGTCACAGCGATGATCGGCAATGTGCGTCCGACGGGACGCTTGCGGATTTCCCGCATCGTCGCGAGACCATCCATCTCCGGCATCATGATGTCCATCAGCACGATGTCGATTTCGCCGTCCGCTTCGACCAGCCGGATTGCGTCCCTGCCGTTGTCCGCCCACACATGGCGCATACCGTGGTCCTCGAGCACCGTTGCGAGCGCGAAGATATTGCGCATGTCGTCATCGACGATCAACGCCTTGCGTCCTGACAGAGCGGCGCTTCGTCCACGCAGGCTGTCGATCGCCTCGCGCGCAGGATCGGCCAGCCATTGCCAGTCGATGTGCAGCGACGCGATCGTCGCGTCCAGAAGACGGTTCACGTCGGACGCGATATGAAGTGTGAAATGCTCAGCCGTATGCGCCGCCACGTTCGAATCATCGCCTGGCGCATAGACGATCACTTGAACTGGAGCGAGCCGCTTGCGGTTCGCCAGAATCTCTTCGATCTCGTGCGAGCATGAGGCAAACAGCTGCGCGTCGAGCACGATCGCATATGGACTGTCGTCGGTCAGCGTGGTCAACAGTTGCTCGGGCGATGACACCAGCACGGGCGCGAGACGCTCGCTCGCGATGAACGCGATGAACTGCTCGCGTGCGGCCGACTCGGGCAGCGCCACTACAAGCTTGCGCGGTGTCCCGTCGACGTAGTGTGCTAGCGCGACGAGCGCATCGTCCAATATTTCTCGTGATTGAATCGGTTTCCCGAGAAACGCGAACGCACCCGATTGCAGCGCCCGCTCGCGTGATTCGTCGGTCGAGATCACGCAGACGGGCAGATGACGCGTCGCGAGGTCGTGCTTGAGCCTCGCGAGAACGCGCCAACCGTCCATGCCCGGCAGGAACAGATCTAGCGTGATCACATCGGGCTTGAACTGGTTGGCGAGCGTCAGCGCGGACGCGCCGAGTGGCGTGACAAGCCCCTTGAAGCCGCGCTCGCGCGCCGCATCGAGCAGGAAATGCGCGAATGCGAGATCGTTCTCGACGATCAGCAGCACACGCTCGCCCGGCATGATAGCGAGGCGGTCGTCTTCCGGCGCGGCCTGCAATTCACGTGTGTCGCTCATCACCAAATCGACGAACTCGTGCGCGGCGAGCGCGTCGGCCTCGCTGATCGGCACACTGCCTGCCACCGGCGGGACAGCGGTATCGCCGTCGGTCATCGCAACCGTCTTGCGGGCGACACGGCCCATCTCGCCCAACAGCGGCAGATACAGTGTGAATGTGCTCCCTTTGTTCGGCGAGCTGACAAGACGTATCTCGCCGCCCAGCAGCTTCGACAGTTCACGGCTGATCGCGAGCCCCAGGCCTGTACCGCCGTATTTACGGCTCGTGCTGCCGTCAGCCTGCTGGAACGCCTCGAAGATGATCTGCTGCTTGTCGACCGGAATGCCGATGCCCGTATCAGACACCGAGAACGCAATCACGTCCTGCGCGCGGTTGAGGCTTTCGTTATCGACGGTCCATCCGCCGAACACTTCTTCGATTGACAACGTCACATGCCCCCGGAGCGTAAACTTGAATGCATTCGACAACAGGTTCTTCAGAATCTGCTGCAATCGCTTGATGTCGGAACGAATCGATGGTGGCAGACGCTTGCCAACGTGAATCGCGAACTCCACGCTGCGCGCCTCGGCTACATGCCGGAATGTGCGCTCCACATACGACGTGAGATCGGCAAGCCGATGCTCGGCGAAATCCATTGCGACGGTGCCTGACTCAATCTTCGACAGGTCGAGAATGTCGTTGATCAGCATCAGCAGTTCGTTGCCGGACGAATGGATCGTGCGCGAGAACTCGATCTGCTTCTGCGACAGGTTGCCTTCGGGATTCTTGCATAACTGGTCCGACAGGATCAGCAAGCTGTTGAGCGGCGTGCGCAGCTCGTGCGACATGTTCGCCAGAAACTCCGACTTGTACTTCGACGTCAACGCAAGCTGTTTGGCCTTCTCTTCCAGCGCCTGGCGCGCCTGCTCGACTTCCTCGTTCTTGCGCTCCACTTCCTGATTCTGGTGGGCGAGAAGTCGCGCTTTTTCCTGCAATTCCTGATTGGTCTGTTGCAGCTCTTCCTGGCGGCTTTGCAGCTCATGCGCAAGCGACTGCGACTGCTTGAGCAGGTCTTCCGTGCGCGTATTCGCTTCGATCGTATTGATCACAATGCCGATACTTTCGGTCAACTGGTCAAGGAACGCGAGGTGCGTCGGATTAAAGCGCTCCGTTGACGCAAGCTCAATGACGCCCTTGACCTGCCCTTCAA
The DNA here is from genome assembly GCF_020177535.1 of Paraburkholderia sp. XV. Classification (NCBI taxonomy): domain Bacteria; kingdom Pseudomonadati; phylum Pseudomonadota; class Betaproteobacteria; order Burkholderiales; family Burkholderiaceae; genus Paraburkholderia; species Paraburkholderia sp. XV. Next base: position 84,261 of record NZ_JAGUUD010000023.1, read on the forward strand.
AGACGATCGGCAGCACGAGCACATTGTGCGGCACGACTCTGATGAGGCCAGACGTGATGTGAAAGCCGTCGTCCTTCGTTGGCTCGAGCAGGATCTTGCGCCGCTCCACCGCACATTGCCCGATCAATCCTTCGCCGGGTTGCACACGCTTGCCGTGCGAAGGGTGACCGCTCGAAGCGTAGCTTGCTCTCAGCCGCAGCGACGCCGAGTCGGCCGTCGAATCGAGCACGAAGAACTCCGCCTGTTGAACTCCGACCACGGGTGCAAGCTCGGAAAGGATCAGCTGGCCGACAGCAACCAGATCCTTCTGCCCTTGCAGCATGCGGCTAAACTTCGCGAGGTTCGTCTTCAGCCAGTCCTGCTCAGTGTTCACCTGTGTCGTGTCTTTCAGGTTACGGATCATCTCGTTGATCGTATCCTTCAGCGCCGCGACCTCGCCGAGCGCTTCGACAGTGATCGAACGCGTGAGGTCGCCCTGCGTGACCGCGGTCGCGACCTCCGCAATTGCGCGCACCTGGGTAGTCAGATTTGCCGCGAGCTGGTTCACGTTCTCGGTGAGCCCTTTCCACGTGCCCGATGCCCCGGGTACTTTCGCCTGACCGCCCAGCTTGCCCTCGACGCCCACTTCGCGCGCCACGGTCGTCACCTGGTCGGCGAAGGTCGCAAGCGTATCCGTCATGCTGTTGATGGTGTCGGCGAGGGCCGCGATTTCGCCTTTTGCCTCGACGGTCAGCTTGCGCGCGAGGTCGCCGTTCGCGACGGCCGTCACCACCTTTGCGATGCCGCGCACCTGGCCGGTCAGGTTGCCCGCCATGAAGTTCACGTTGTCGGTCAGATCCTTCCATGTACCGGCAACGCCCTGCACATAGGCTTGTCCTCCAAGCTTGCCCTCCGTGCCCACCTCGCGCGCCACACGCGTTACTTCAGACGCGAATGAGCGCAACTGATCGACCATCGTGTTGATCGTGTTCTTCAGTTCGAGAATCTCGCCCTTCACGTCGACCGTGATCTTCTTCGACAGGTCGCCCGCCGCCACGGCTTTCGTCACGTCCGCGATGTTGCGTACCTGGCTCGTCAGATTGCCCGCCATGAAGTTCACGTTGTCAGTCAGATCCTTCCACGTACCCGCGACGCCCTGCAC
>NZ_JAGUUD010000240.1:0-3519 GCF_020177535.1 Paraburkholderia sp. XV
GATACGGGCGCAGGGGCAGTATCATGATGAGGAATTGGGGCTGCACTATAACCGGTATCGGTATTACGATCCGCATGCGGGGAGGTTCATTAGTAAGGACCCGATTGGGCTCAAAGGCGGGATCAATGTCTACCAATATGCGTCGAATCCGACAGGCTGGATTGATCCGCTCGGGTTAGCCTGCAAATGCGTTCCTAAATGTACTGACGATACGTCTCAAGGGCCGAAGGGCACAACGGAAATGGCTCAGGAATTGTCCAAACAAATTGGTCAAAATTCAGTTACGTTTGCCACGCCAACGACGCAGGGTCATATTGACTTGCAGGGTGCAACGCATTTTGATAAGGCAACAGGCGTCGATATTCCGACACCTCATGTTCAGACTCGGAATATCAATATTGGTCCCGGTGGGCAGATAACAACGTCGAAGAAGACGGAGGTCACGAGGGCAGCGAGCAAGCGAGATGTTCGAGTCGCACGAGAACTTGCGAGACGGAAGGGGTTATGTCGATGACAGATCTAATTGATGAATTGCAGGGTTGGTATGCCTTGCAATGTAATGACATTTGGGAGCATTCGTTTGGCGTTGAGATTACCAATATTGACAATCCCGGATGGAAGGTCAAGATAACCGGAGCGGTTGAGAGAAGCCCCGCAACTATCGACCTTGAGCGAAGCGAAGTGGATTGGGTCAGGGTACATGCAACTGATCGAGAGTTTGTCGGATATGGTGGCGCATCTAATCTTAAAGAAATATTAAAACTGGCTATTAACTGGCTTCGCTAGACGCAACAAGGGCCGCTCGCGCGGCCCTTGTGCTATCTAGTCATGGTCAGGCGATATGATGAGGTCCCGGAACGGTAGTCTGCGGTGATGCTTACGCGCTGTCCGGGCACAAAGCCCAAGCGTTCGAGATACAGATTGACGAGATGCATCCACGGCGTGAGTGGCGCATGCCGATGTGTATCGCGGTCAGATGCACCTTGCAATGTCGTCACAAAACGTTTCGTGATGGGTTCACGCTTTAAGATTTACATCAGCCATAGTCAACTCCTGCTGTGAGTTGGTGGTGGTCAGCGGGCGGTGAGTGTTGGTAGCACTCATCGCCCGCGATGGGGCGGCGGAAAGGGGGAATCTGATACGGGCGCAGGGGCAGTATCATGATGAGGAATTGGGGCTGCACTACAACCGGCATCGGTATTACGATCAGCATGCGGGTAGGTTCATTAGTAAGGACCCGATTGGACTGTCAGGCGGGATCAATCTCTATCAGTACGCGCCGAACCCGGTGCAGTGGGTTGATCCGCTGGGGTTGCAAAAAACGGCTGGTGGCGCCTCCTGCGCTTTGTGCAACACGCAGAAATGCCCGGTGCATTCGGTTATAGACGAGACACTCAAAGGCAAAGGAAACATAACTAGCCGGCATGTATTGAACTCGGACCAGTTCCTTGATGCAGGAACAGAATTTTTAGGCGCGGGCTACACCGAGATTGGTAAGTCGGGGAGTGGCGTTTATCGAAGCGCAGACGGAACTCAGCAATTTCGAATAGACAATAATTCGATCCAAGGAAATCACGCGCCAAATGTTCCTCATGGGCATTTGGAGACCTATGTTCAAGGGGCTGCAAAGCCTATCGCGAATAATCACATTCCCTTCTGTGGATGAGGTGATTTATGGAGCAAATTCTGTTTGGAACAGTTGGGCGAATCATTGCTGGGGATAGCGCAGGTTTTTACGTCAAGGTAGTGGATGACGCTGAGAATACAGGAGGGTTTTTAATTCTGACGTCGGATCGCGCCGACATGACTACTGGATTTGATAATTGGGTCGAGACAAGGGAGGCTGTAGCGGGTTTCTTTGCAGAGTCCAATTGGGAAGTAGCTTGGCAGATAGACGGGTAACAACGAAGGGCCGCATTGAGCGGTCCTTCGCATGTCTATCTGGCTGTAATGGTGTCGTCGCACACGGTTATCTGCATGAGGCGCGCGCGTGATGGACGCACAACACACGGAGGCAATACGCCGTCGCAAACGCAGGCTGAGGGTAAAGCGCCGCGAGGCGCTGCATGTACATGAGATGCCCGACAATGCGCTGATGCTCTACGATTCAAGTAAGGATGGTGGCGGAATCGGTCTTCATTGAGCGCAAGGCACGGACGGGCGCTTTGTTGAATATCCGGCGCGTACGCGGCACGCGACGTACTTTTACCAGAACGATCATCTGGGCACGCCACAGGAACTGGTGGATGAGTCGGGTAAGGTGGTGTGGCTGGGGCGGTACCGGGCGTGGGGTGCGCTCAGGGGCGCGAAGCTGGGGGATGGGGCGGCGGAAACGGGGAATCTGATACGGGCGCAGGGGCAGTATCATGATGAGGAATTGGGGCTGCACTATAACCGGCACAGGTACTATGATCCGTATGCGGGTAGGTTCATTAGTAAGGATCCGATTGGGATTGCTGGTGGCATAAACCCATATCAATATGCGCCAAACCCGATCAGCTGGATTGATCCGCTTGGATTGACGGGGGAGGACGTATATCGGGCGATGAAAACGGGAGGCGATAATCTTCCGATCGCGGAACCTACGGCGCGTGGACTTGGTGCACGTCCTGGCGTAGATATTCCGGTTGATTCAAATGGAATGGTCCATCCAGATACGGGTGGTATTTCGGTCGCACCAGAATCAACGGCTAACCTTCCTCCTCATAGGCGTCCTGAGAGTTTGGGGGGGACGGGAAAGGATTGCGCATGTATGTTGAACACAGGGAATCTTCCGAAGACCCTCAAGTACGTACCGGATAGCGCTAAGCACGGGACGATCCAACCAAGTGCAAGTGTGTCTTTGGCTGATTACCAAGCGGCACTTGCTTCGACTCGTGGAAAATGGGTTAAACAATGAACGTCGAGTTAGATATCGTGCTGGATAGCGAACTGCGTAGCGCATTGGAGGGAGACTGCGACTTCAATTTGCTGCGAGCCATTCTGATGAGGTATCGGGAGAAAGGCTTTAGCTCTGAATCCGTATATGAGTTTCTGGGCACAATGAGATCTGGTGTAGCCGAAAGCACTGACGATAGAATTCTAGAGCTGATGGATATTGTGTCTGGGTTTTGCTCGCCTGGTATGCGAGTGTGGTAACAGCAAAGGGCCGCTAACGCGGCCCTTGTTGCCTCTAGCCGTGGTCAGGCGAGATGATGAGGTTGCCGAAGCGAAAGTTAGCGGTGATGTTCACGCGCTGTCCAGGCACAAAGCCCATGCGTTCGAGATACAGATTGACAAAATGCATCCACTGCATGAGTGGCGCGTGTTGATGTGTATCGCGGTCAGTTGCGCTTTGCAATGTCGTCACGATGCGTTGAGTGACGGGCTCACGTGCTTAAAGATTGGCAACAGCCATGATCAACTCCTAGTGAGAATCCCGAAGATGCGTATGCGTTACCCGTGGCGCAGCGGCATCATACACCGGAGGCGGGGCGGAATCAGTGGCGGGCGGCGTCGGTGTATCTGTACGAGCCGGGG
>NZ_JAGUUD010000241.1:0-3302 GCF_020177535.1 Paraburkholderia sp. XV
GAAAAGTAGGTGCCGCCCCGCACAGGGGCGACGCCTGAAGCACGCTAACAAATCGGGGATGCCCGCGAAAGCAAAAGCAAACACCCCGACCAAAGAAGCGCGAAATCAACTCGCGGATGCCAGCGCAAAAGCCAGAACACCAAACGCCGCATCCCGCGCCACTAACCCGACAACTTCCGTAATAAGAACTTCCCGTGAATGTCACGGCCAGGTCACACAGCAATGGCGCAATGCGAGTACTGCAACTCGACGCGTGAGCCATGGACAACAACACGTCCGCGACCTCCCTCTTCCGCCAGAATGGCCCGAGCGTCGATCCCGTCGCTTTCGGCCCCCGCTCCCCCTCCGCTGGCCTGCCATCGCTCCCGCATCTGCCGGTGACGCCAACACCTACCGAAAGCGATCACGACGACGGTCACGAGAATTCGCACCGCTATCGCACCATCTGGCTCTCCGACATTCATCTCGGTTCCGGCGGCTGCCAGGCGAACTATCTGCTCGACTTTCTTCGCCACAACGAATCGGAGTACCTGTATCTCGTCGGCGACATCATCGACGGATGGCAGCTGAAGAAAGGCTGGTACTGGCCCCAGGCGCACAACGATGTCGTGCAGAAAATCCTGCGCAAGGCACGCAAGGGCACGCAGGTCGTGTACATCCCCGGCAATCACGACGAAGGCGCGCGCCAGTTCTGCGATCTCGCCTTCGGCGACATCCACGTGCGCGGCGAAGCGTTCCACACGACGCTGGAGGGCAAGCGCCTGTGGATCGTGCACGGCGATCTGTTCGACGGGGTGATCCAGCACGCGAAGTGGCTCGCGTATCTCGGCGACACGCTCTACACGATGATTCTCGTGCTGAACCGCTGGTTCAACCGCATCCGCATCAAGCTCGGCTTTCAGTACTGGTCGCTGTCGCAGTACCTGAAGCATCAGGTGAAGAACGCAGTGAACTTCATCTCGGCGTTCGAGAACGTCATGACGGATGAAGCGCGCCGCCGCGGCTGCGACGGCGTCGTGTGCGGGCACATTCACAAGGCCGAGATCCGCGAGATCGACGGCGTGCTGTATTGCAACGACGGCGACTGGGTCGAGAGCCTGTCGGCGCTCGTCGAGACCTACGAAGGCGAACTGAAGGTCGTCTACTGGACCGTGATGCGCTCGCCCGAAGCGAACCCGACGAAAGCCCGCGCCACCGCGTGAGCGCACACCACCACTACAAGAGGGTCAATCGCATGAAGATCATGATCGTCACCGATGCGTGGGAACCGCAGGTCAACGGCGTCGTTCGCACGCTGAAGAACACGACACGCGAGCTGACGGCGATCGGCCACAAGGTCGATCTGCTGACGCCGCTCGAGTTCAAGACGATTCCCTGCCCGACGTATCCGGAGATCCGTCTGTCGCTGATGCCGCGGCGCCATTTGCGCAAGCGCATCGACGAATTCCAGCCGGACGCGCTGCACATCGCCACGGAAGGCCCGCTCGGGCTCGCTGCGCGCGCGTACGCGATCCAGCACAAGTTGCCGTTCACGACGGCCTATCACACGCGCTTTCCCGAGTACGTGGAGGCGCGCTTTGGCGTGCCCGTCGCGTGGACGTACCGCTTCCTGCACTGGTTTCATAAGGCGTCGCTTGCCGTGATGGCGCCCACGCCCGTCGTCAAGAGCGACCTGGAAAAGTTCGGCTTCACGAACGTCGTGTTATGGACGCGCGGCGTCGATCTCGACATCTTCCGGCAGATGGAGTCGAAAGTGCTGAACACCGCGCGGCCGATTTTCCTGTACGTCGGGCGCGTCGCCGTCGAGAAGAATGTCGAGGCATTCCTGAAGCTCGACCTGCCCGGCTCGAAGTGGGTCTGCGGCGAAGGCCCGGCGCTCGCGGAACTCAAGTCGCGCTATCCGGCCGCCAACTATCTCGGCGTGCTGACGCAGGCCGAACTCGCGAAGGTCTACGCGGCCGCCGACGTGTTCGTATTCCCGAGCAGGACCGACACGTTCGGTCTCGTGCTGCTCGAAGCGCTTGCGTGCGGCACGCCCGTTGCGGCGTATCCTGTGACGGGTCCGATCGATGTGCTCGGCGATGGCGGCGCGGGCGCGATGCACGAAGACTTGCGCGAGGCGTGCCTGCAGGCGCTGAAAATCGATCGCAACGAAGCGCGCGCGTGGGCCGAGCGTTTCTCGTGGACGGCTGCGTCGGAGCAGTTTGCTGCGCATCTGAAGCCGCTGTCGCGTTCCGCTTATCGCGAGGAAAGCGCTGCCGCCTGATCCGCCCGACGCGCAAGCGCCATCACTTCTCGCCACGCCTATGCAAACGAGACAATCGAACGCATTGCGCGATCCGCAGAAATCGCTGCGCGACGCGAAGACGGCCGTGTCGGACGGGAAGCCGTATGGCGAACCGTTCGACGAAGTGCATGAGATGCACGAGGACGGCGCGCCGCGAGCGCGGTATGCTGGAGAGCCCGGGTTTGCTGCTGTTTCTGTTTCTGCCATGTCATCTACTACGCGCGATGCCGCGCCGGACGGTAAAGACGCGCTGAATGGCGCGCCGACCGATGCGCCGGAATCACTTGAGCCATTGGGTCCCGATGATCCGCTTGCACCGCTGCCCTTCAATCCGTACAAGGGCAATCGCGGAATCACTCGTGCGTGGCATGCGATGAAGAATTCGTTTGCCGGGTTTCGGGTGGCGATTCGTGAGGAGAGTGCGTTTCGGCAGGAGCTGACGTTGGCCGCGATTCTTTTGCCTTGCGGGGTTTTGGTGCCTGTTGAGCCGGTGTCTCGTGTTCTGTTGCTCGGATCTGTGTTTCTTGTGCTGATTGTCGAGTTGCTCAACTCGAGCGTTGAGGCGGCTATTGATCGGATTTCGCTTGAACGCCATGAACTGTCGCGGCGGGCCAAGGATCTTGGGAGTGCTGCTGTTATGGTTGCGCTGTTTATCTGCGTGATGACGTGGGGTTTGCTTGTTGGGCCGCTTGTTGTGCGTTGGGTGAGTGGGTGGGTTCGGGCGATGTAATCGCGGTTAGTCTTTTCTTTTTATGTCTGCGACGCTGGGGCGTTTGCTCCTGGTTTTCGCTGGTATTCGCGTTATGACTTTGTCATGGCATCTGCGATTTGCCTTCGTGGCGCGGGCTGTGCTGTTTGGTGTTCTGGGCTTTGCGCTGGCATCCGCGAGTTGACTTCGCGCTTCGTTGGGCGGGGTGTTTGCTTATGCGCTGGCATCCGCGATTTGCCTTCGTGCTTCACGCGTTGCCCCTGTGCGGGGCGGCACCTACTCTTTGGTTGTCGGCGACGCCGGATC
>NZ_JAGUUD010000242.1:0-3281 GCF_020177535.1 Paraburkholderia sp. XV
TGGCCGAACTCGGCTATTCGCGTGAACAGATCGAAGCGCTGCGGACCGTCGGCGCGATCTGAACGAAGCGCGAAGCGAAACATGGAACGAACCAGCGCGTAGGCGCGACGCAAGGAGATGACATGCCGGAAGGTGCGGGTTTCATCGCGTGGTCGGGACTCGAGCGCCTGGAGCTATATGTGTTCGTGTTCTCGGGCGCATTGCTGCTGGCGATCGGCTCGACCGCATTCGTCAACCGGCTCATACATCGCGGGCGGAACATGCGGCAAGTCGCGGCAGGCGACAAACTCGTCGATCTGCTGGCGATGGGATTGTGTATCTGGCTCGGTTACGCTTTTGTCAACGAGCCTGCGCAATTGCCGGGAATCGCGGCGCTGTTCGCCGTGAGCCTGCTGGCTGCAGCACTGGGCGCGCACGTGATGCTGACCACGCACGAGCACCCTATGCGCGCGCCTGCGCATTGCGGCATGTTGGCGAGGCGCGGTGGGTCGTTGCGCGTCGCGTGGGACGGCGACCCTGCACGCATGCAAGTCGCCGACGATTTCACGCAGCGCTGGATCTGGACGAGCAATCCGCGCCGCACGCAGGCGCGCTGTATGTCAGCCGCGAGAAGCCTGCATATGACGCACGCGGCGATGCGCGTGCGCAGCCGTCAACGTTATCAGGTCAAGCGTCACGGAAGTCACTGAATAAAACACATAACGGCCGTGCTTCGTGAACCGCCGTTAAGGATTCACGAAGCGCGGCCGTCGGAGAGAGTCATCGATGAACTGCAACCCTGCGTCATTGAGCGACGGACTCGCGATAGAACTGGCTCTTCCGGTCGAAGATCAGTTGCGCGAGAAAGTCGGCGTCATAGGCGTTGAGCAGATGCGATTGAAAGCGCTCGATATAGGCGGTGATGCGCGCCATTTCATTGCTGACGTCGTCGAAGAAATCAAGCGTGGCCTGGCTCCAGCGAAACCGCAGGCCCAGATCGCTGAACGCGGCGTTGTAGGCGCTCAGCAGCGCTTCGTTGTGCAGATCGGCAGACTGATTCATTGCAGGACTCCCATGTCGAGTGACGAGGCTCGACAGAAGCATAGGAGCCGCAATGAATCCGCAATAGTTAAAGTTTTATTGGCTATCCATAGCCGGTCACTTATGGACGGCCAGTTGATTCACGCGCGTGATCTGTTCGATCAGGGCCGCGCCTTCTTCCATCAGAAAGCGCTTGAACGCCACGGCAACGGGCGGCAACCGCTTGTTCTTGCGATGCACGACGTACCAGTTGAGCATCACCGGAAAGCCTTCGACATCCAGCACGACGAGATGCCCGACCTGCAATTCGAGGCTGATCGTATGCGCGGACAGAAACGCGATGCCCATGCCCGCGATCACGGCCTGCTTGATGGTCTCGGTGCTCTTGATTTCCATCGCGATCTTCAGGTTCGTGAGGCGCCCGGCAAAGCCTTCTTCCATCGAATTCCACGTGTCCGAGCCGCGTTCGCGGACCACGAAAGCCTCGTTCGCAAGCTGGCTCATCTTGATGTTGCGCCTGTTGGCGAGAGGATGCGTGGGCGCCGCGACGATCACATACGGATGCGGCGCGAACACTTCGTTGATCGCATCCATTTCCTGCGGCGGACGCACCATCACGGCGAGATCGGTCTGATTGGTCGACAGCTGATGCAGCAGTTCTTCGCGATTGTGCACGGCAAGATTCAATTCGACGCCCGCGTAGCGGCGCGTGAATTCGGCGAGCAGCCGCGGAAAGAAGTAGTCGCCCGCACTGATCACCGCGACGTTCAGTTTGCCGCCCGATATGCCTTTGAGCTGGCCCATCGCTTCGTCGACTTCATGAAATTGCTGAATGATCGCGCGGCTGTAGTGGAGCATTTCGGTGCCCGCCGGCGTCAGGTAGATCTTCTTGCCGAGCTGCTCGAAAAGCGGCAAGCCCGCATGTTCTTCCAGTTGCCTGACCTGGGTGGAAACGGCGGGCTGCGTGAGATGCAGTTCCTCCGCCGCGCGCGAAAAGCTCAGATGCCGCGCCACTGTTTCGAAGACTTTCAGCTGGCGGAGGGTCGCGTTACGCATTGTCATGGCGGATGTATAAGCGAAGGTGAATCCTCATGGTAACAAACTTTAATTATCAGTAATTCAGCATTGACCCTAGCATGGATTCTGTAATGGACGATTCGCTGCATGAACATCGGGTTAACGCTTAAAAACAAGGCTCCGATGCGAAAAAGACACAAGCCGGTGACGGCGGCTTTTAACAGGCAAATAAGGCAGGCGGTAAATCGGATTAAAGGTTTTTTATAAAAGAAGTAGTGGAATTGGCATTGCGAATTACCCCGAAGCAGCCCGTTTGGGGACACAACTATAAGGTGGCATGCATACAGACCGGCGCTTTGGCCGGCTGCCCTAAATAGATAGCGGAGACAGGCACATGAACAGCATTTCGCAGCAAGCTCCCGTTGCGTTCTGGCGCAACCGGTGGTGGCAACTGGCATTTGGCATCTTGTGCATGGCGCTGGTCGCCAACCTTCAATACGCGTGGACGCTGTTCGTCACACCAATGAGCACAAAGCATCATTGGGGGCAGGCCGAAGTTCAGCTTGCGTTCTCGATCTTCATTCTGACCGAGACGTGGCTGGTGCCGGTGGAAGGATGGCTCGTCGACCGTTTCGGTCCCCGTCCCGTCGTCGCGGGCGGCGCGATTTGCGCGGGCCTTGCATGGGTGATGAATTCCTATGCGACGACGCTGCCAGAGTTGTACGCCGCGTCCGTGATCGCCGGTATCGGCGCGGGCGGGGTGTACGGCACATGCGTCGGCAATGCGCTGAAGTGGTTCCCGGACAAGCGCGGTCTCGCAGCAGGTTTGACGGCAGCAGGTTTCGGCGCGGGCGCGGCCGTCACGGTGATTCCGATTGCAAACATGATTACGCGCTCAGGTTACGAGCACACGTTCATGTTCTTCGGCATCCTGCAGGGCGTCTGCATTTTCGTGCTGGCACTGCTGCTGAGAAAGCCCGACGGCGCCAAGGCACCGCCCGCCAAGCGCAAGTTCGCGGTCACCAAGCAGGATTACACGCCGGGCCAGATGATCAAGTCGCCGGTGTTCTGGGTGATCTATGCATCGTTTGTCGCGGTTGCCGCAGGCGGCCTGATGGCGACAGCGCAAATCGGTCCGATCGCAAAAGACTGGGGCCTCGCGAAGCTGCCGATGACGCTGTTCGGCGCCACGCTGCCGCTGCTGACGATGACGCTGTCCATCGACAACATCTGCAATGGCTTCA
>NZ_JAGUUD010000243.1:0-3247 GCF_020177535.1 Paraburkholderia sp. XV
TTGCGGCGGCAAAGAAAAGTAGGTGCCGCCCCGCACAGGGGCAACGCTTGAAGCGCGCTAACGTAACGCGGATGCCAGCGCAAAGCCTAAAACACCGAACACCACCGCGCGAAGCACAAAGGCACAGACATAGCGCGGACGCCAGCGCCCCCCAAAAAAACCAAAAAAACCAAACCCAAACCCCAAGCGTCGCAGACAAAAAAACACCACCCCCCGGCATACTTCCCAGCAATCAGCTAACATCAACATTCCCTCAAAGAATTCCAGCCCACGCGCGCAGCGCGCAAAAAATCCTCAGGAACACAGCATGGTCACATCCAGCAGCTACACTGATACCCGCCTGTTGATCAACAACGAGTGGTGCGACGCCGCCAGCGGCAAGACCCTCGACGTCGTCAATCCCGCCACGGGCAAGCCGATCGGCAAGGTCGCGCACGCTGGCAAGGCCGATCTGGACCGCGCGCTGGAAGCCGCACAGAAGGGCTTCGAAGCATGGCGCAAGGTGCCCGCCAACGAACGCGCCACCACCATGCGCAAGGCCGCCGCCTTCGTGCGCGAACGCGCCGACAGCATCGCGCGCCTGATGACGCAGGAGCAGGGCAAGCCGTTCGCAGAAGCACGGATCGAAGTGCTGTCCGCCGCCGACATCATTGAATGGTTCGCGGACGAAGGCCGTCGCGTTTACGGCCGCGTCGTGCCGTCGCGCAACCTGAATGCGCAATCGCTCGTCATCAAGGAGCCGATCGGCCCCGTCGCCGCCTTCACGCCGTGGAACTTCCCGGTCAACCAGGTGGTCCGCAAGCTGAGCGCCGCGCTCGCAAGCGGCTGCTCGTTCCTCGTCAAGGCGCCTGAAGAAACGCCCGCGTCGCCCGCGCAGCTGTTGCAGGCGTTCGTCGATGCAGGCGTGCCCGCCGGCACGGTCGGCCTCGTGTTCGGCGATCCCGCCGAGATTTCGAGCTACCTGATTCCGCATCCCGTCATCCGCAAGGTCACGTTCACAGGCTCGACGCCCGTCGGCAAGCAACTCGCCGCGCTCGCCGGCCAGCACATGAAGCGCGCGACCATGGAACTCGGCGGCCATGCGCCCGTGATCGTCGCGGAAGACGCGGACGTCGCGCTCGCCGTCAAGGCAGCGGGCGGCGCGAAGTTCCGTAACGCGGGCCAGGTCTGCATCTCGCCGACCCGTTTCCTCGTGCACAACAGCATCCGCGAAGAGTTCGCCGCGGCGCTCGTCAAGCACGCCGAAAGCCTGAAGATCGGCGACGGCCTCGCTGAAGGCACCCAGCTCGGGCCGCTCGCGAACGCGCGCCGTCTGACGGCGATGGCGAGCATCATCGAGAACGCGCGCGCCACGGGCGCGACGGTCGCAACGGGCGGCGAGCGCATCGGCTCGGAAGGCAACTTCTTCGCGCCGACTGTGCTGACGGACGTGACGCTCGAAGCCGACGTGTTCAACAACGAGCCGTTCGGCCCGATCGCCGCTATCCGCGGCTTCGACAAGCTCGAAGACGCCATCGCCGAAGCGAACCGTCTGCCGTTCGGTCTCGCGGGCTATGCGTTCACGAAGTCGTTCCGCAACGTCCACCTGCTGTCGCAGAACCTCGAAGTCGGCATGCTGTGGATCAACCAGCCCGCCACGCCTACGCCGGAAATGCCGTTCGGCGGCGTCAAGGATTCGGGCTACGGCTCGGAAGGCGGACCGGAAGCGATGGAAGCCTATCTCGTGACGAAGGCCGTCACCGTCATGGCCGTCTAAAGTCTGCTGAAAACGCAGACATGCCGCCCGCTGCAATGGCGGGCGGCCAGTTCTCGGATGCGTATCCCGAACGCTACGTCGAGCCGGTTCGTCGGACGAATCGAAAGCTGTTGGTAAAACTCCCGATTGGTAGCATCGTCTCCCGCTTCTAGCATGGCGTTCGATGCCGCACGCTTGCGCATCGCGCGCCTACACGGTCGCTTCGCTTTCAAACGCGGCAGATCGCTTCCGTTCTACTACTCGCTGGATTGCTGCTGCAAGCTGGACGTATGCGGCGATTCGCTGCTTTGCCCAGGCCGCGCGCGTGAAAAGAAAAACGAAAACGCACGACGCGCAGGCCCCAACGTGAGGCGCCATTGCGTCTGAACGTGGTCCGTTATGTCACGAGTCACTGGAGAGTTTCGATGATCTTTCACGCGTCCATTCCTACGCAAAATCCCGAGCGCGTCGCGCGCACGCTTGCCGAAGTGTGGGGCGGTTTCGCCGCACCGTTTTCGCCTTTTGAAGGCGCGTGGATGGCGGTGGCGGGCGACGACCGCGGCACGATCATCGAGACCTATCCGAGCAACCTCACGCTCACGCCTGGCGACACGCAGGAGCCGCTCGCCTCGATGGCGAACACGCGCGCGCAATACAGCGGCTTTCATATGGCCGTCGCGTCGCCGCTGTCGGCGGAGCAGGTGATCGCGATCGGCGAGCGCGAAGGGTGGCGAGCGGTGCGCTGCACGCGCGGAAACAACTTTTTCGACGTGATCGAATTATGGATTGAAAACAGCACGTTGATCGAAGTGCTGACGCCCGAGATGCAGGCGCAGTATCTGGGTTTCGCGACGCCTGAGAACTTCCGCGCGCTCGCCGAGCAAGCTTCCGCTTCAGTTGTTGCATCGCAATGACTACACTGCGCTGATGTTCCATCACGGGAGTCTGCGATGACTGATGTAGCGAAATGTCCCGCTTCGGTTACGACGTTCAGGAGCGAGCACGGCTTCTCGAACACGGTGGCGCGGTTGCGCGGGCTGCTCGCCGACAGAGGCATGACGATCTTCGTCGATATCGATCAGGCGGACGCCGCCGCGCAAGTGGGCATGACGCTGCGGCCGACGCGGCTGATCGTGTTCGGGAACCCCAAGGGCGGCACGCCCGTGATGCAGGTGAACCCCTTGGCCGGGTTGCTGTTGCCGCTCAAGGTGCTTGTGTGGGAGGACGACGCGCGCGTCACATGGCTTGCTATTGATGACATCACTGGCGTGCTCGTGGACGGATATGGGGTTGAGGCGTCGCTCGTCGAGCCGCTCGCGAAGGCGAAGGCGTTGATTCAGATGGCGGCGGAGCGTGATTCGGGGTGAGAGGTGACGGGGTGGTTGTTTTTGTCTGCGACGCGTTGGGGTGGTGTGCTTGCTTTTGCGATGGCATCCGCGATTTGCTTTTGCTTTCGTTGGCATCCGCGTTACGTTAGCGTGCTTCACGCGTTGCCCCTGTGCGGGGCGGCAC
>NZ_JAGUUD010000244.1:0-3090 GCF_020177535.1 Paraburkholderia sp. XV
TTGAGCCCTTGCGTTCCTGCGCGCAACCACGCCAGAGCCACCGCTCTGAGACCGGTTCGATGGCATCCCGCACCCGCCTGCGTTCGTCTTCGGTCCGTACCGCCAGTCAAGCCTGATGTCATTCCAGATGCGAAGTTCTTTCGCCCGCCAGGGGCGTGAAGTACGTCGTGAGAGGTCCCGTCACATCCATTGGAGAAATGCCATGTTCGTTCACAACAAGAGATTGCAATACACCGTACGCGTCGCAGCGCCCAACCCGGGGCTCGCCAACCTGCTGCTCGAGCAGTTCGGCGGGCCTCAGGGCGAACTCGCGGCGGCGTGCCGGTATTTCACGCAGGCGGTAAGCGAGGAGGATCCGGGCCGGCGCGACATGCTGTTCGACATCGCGACGGAAGAACTCAGTCACCTGGAGATCATTGGTTCGATTGTCGCGATGCTCAACAAGGGCGCGAAAGGCCAGCTTGCGGAAGGCGTCGAGCAGGAAGCCGAACTTTATCGATCGCTCACCAGCGGCGGCAACGATTCGCACGTTACTTCGTTGCTGTATGGCGGCGGGCCGGCGCTCACCAACTCTGCGGGCGTGCCGTGGACTGCTGCCTACATCGACACGATCGGCGAACCGACCGCCGACCTTCGGTCGAACATCGCGGCAGAAGCGCGCGCAAAAATCGTCTATGAACGGTTGATCAACGTGACCGATGACCCGGGTATTCAGGATGCGCTCGGGTTCCTGATGACGCGGGAGATCGCGCATCAGAAATCATTCGAGAAGGCCTTGCATTCAATCCAGCCGAATTTTCCACAAGGCAAATTGCCGGGCGTGCCGCAGTTCACCAATGTCTACTACAACATGTCCGACGGCGATGATGCGCCGCGCGGGCCGTGGAATCAGGGCCCGGGCTGGGAGTTCGTGGAAAAGCCCGAGCCGGCAGTCGACGGAGGCGATGGGCTTGCCAGCGTTCAGGTATCTCCTGAACAGGTCGAACTGTTGAGCGCAATGGCTTCGCGCACCGCCTCTGCGCCTGACAGCGATCCTGTCACTGGCGCCGATCTTGGCGCGAACCAGGAAGCGGCAGTGCAGAAATAACGTTGGAACGCGGTTCGCCAAGGACGGTCAGTTGCGGCGGCGAACCGCGTCTGTGCAGGCATCCCCCTGCCGCAACGGCGCAGAAATGCGGGGACCGCCTGCGCAATTCCACGCTGCTGTTCTGGCTGATGACGAGACCTGCGTTCCGTAAGTGAGAGACGGCCGATGCACATCCCTGAAGGCGTAACCGCGGACCGTCTGGAATAGCCATTGCTGCTGGACGGCACGAGGCGTGTTACGCCTCGATCATCGCAGTATTTCCATGGAGAAGCACATGAGAGCGCTTCGTTGGCATGGCAAGCACGACATCCGGTGCGACACGGTTCCGGATCCCGTTATCGAGGAAGGGCGCGACGCGATTGTGAAGGTGAGTTCGTGCGCGATCTGCGGATCGGATCTCCATCTGTTCGACGGCTTCATGCCGACCATGGAAAGCGGCGACATCATGGGACATGAGTTCATGGGTGAAGTGGTCGAAGTAGGCAGGGACAACCACAAGCTCAAGCCAGGTGACCGTGTGGTTGTGCCGTTCACGATCATCTGCGGCGAGTGCGATCAGTGCCGACGCGGAAACTTCTCAGTTTGCGAGCGCAGTAATCGTAACCGGGACAAAGCAGACAAGGTGTTCGGACATACCACCGCCGGACTGTTTGGCTACTCGCATCTGACGGGGGGCTACCCGGGCGGGCAAGCCGAATTCGTACGCGTCCCGATGGCGGACACCACGCACGTGAAAATCCCGGCCGGACTGACGGACGAACAGGTCCTCTTTCTCGGCGATATCTTTCCGACGGGCTGGCAGGCGGCAGCGAACTGTGACATCCAGCCGGAGGATACCGTCGCGATCTGGGGCGCGGGGCCCGTCGGTCAGATGACGATCCGCAGCGCCGTGCTGCTCGGCGCACGGCAGGTCATTGCGATAGACCGCGTGCCAGAGCGGCTCGCGATGGCTCAGGCCGGTGGCGCCATCACCATCAATTTCGATGAGGAAAGCGTACTCGACCGGCTCAAGGAACTGACGCAGGGCAAAGGGCCCGAGAAGTGCATCGATGCCGTCGGCATGGAGTCGCACGCAACCCGTTCGTTCGACTCGATCTACGACCGGGTCAAGCAGGCGGTAATGCTGGAGACGGACCGTCCCCATGTGCTGCGGGAAATGATCTATGTCTGCCGCCCGGCCGGAATATTGTCGGTGCCGGGCGTCTATGGCGGTCTGATCGACAAGATCCCGTTCGGCGCGTCGATGAACAAAGGGCTGACCTGGAAGATGGGGCAAACCCACGTCAACCGTTGGACGGATGATCTGCTGCGTCGTATCGAGGAAGGTCAGATCGACCCGTCGTTCGTCATTACTCACACCGTGCCGCTGCAGGACGGGCCGGGTATGTACAAGACGTTCCGGGACAAGGAGGACGGCTGCATCAAGGTGGTATTGAAACCGTGAGGAGCAGGGCGGGTCGCGCCTGCGGCTTCTCACAGGGAGGAAGTCAGCAACGCTGGCTGTCGATAGTGAAGTTCCAACCGAAGGGAGTGCAACATGGCACAACGTAAAACGGTAGACGATCTCTTTGTCCATATGCTGTCGGACATTTACAGCGCGGAGAAGCAGTTGACCCGAGCGCTCGCGAAGCTGTCTCGCGCCGCATCGGATCCGCAACTGAGCGACGCGTTCAAGACGCATCTGGAGGAGACGCAGGGGCAGGTCGAGCGCATCGATCAGGTCGTCGAAGTGAGCGGCATCAAGCTCAAGCGCATGAAGTGCGTCGCCATGGAGGGGTTGATCGAAGAGGGGGATGAACTCATCGACGAGATCGAAAAAGGCGCGGTGCTCGACGCCGGCCTCGTTGCCGCGGCACAGAAAGTCGAACACTACGAGATCGCGGCCTACGGCAGCCTGTGTGCGATCGGCAAACAGCTCGGCTTGACGGAAGCCGTCAAACTGTTGAAGGAAACGCTGGAAGAAGAGAAAGCGACCGATCTGAAGCTTTCCCAGTTCGCCGAGA
>NZ_JAGUUD010000245.1:0-2918 GCF_020177535.1 Paraburkholderia sp. XV
TTGCGGCGGCAAAGAAAAGTAGGTGCCGCCCCGCACAGGGGCGACGCGTGGAGCGAGATAACGCATCGCGGATGCCAGCAAAAACGCAAAGGCAAACGCAAACCGCAAATGCTAGCGTCAAAACGAACACATCGCACGGCGGACGCATGACGCGCGAAGGCAAATCGCGGATGCGAGCACGACCACGAGCAAACCACCCCCAACACCCGCGCCGCGCAGTCGCAAAACACAAAACGCAAAACGCAAAACCTGACCCACAGCGTCGCAGACGAAAAAAATCCCCACACACTTTCGCATGTGGGGACCGCGATAAAGCCTCAACAGCGAGCCTCAACAGCGGCTCACGCCGCCATCAAACCTTATGCTGCTGCGTCCTTCAGCTTCTTCAACGCACGTGCCTTGACCCGCACGCTCGCCGGCTTCGCCGGGAACCAGCGCTCTTGACCCGTAAACGGGTCCTTGCCGAAGCGCTTCTTCTTCGCCGGAACAGTCTGAACGACGATCTTCAGAAGACCCGACAGCGTGAATTCGCCAGCGCCCTTCTTGTGAACCGAACCGAGGATCGTGTCTTCGAGTGCAGCCAGAACTGCCTTCGCCGACTTCGGCTCGACGCCCGCACGCTCCGCAACGTGTGCAGCCAGCGAGGCCTTCGTGAAGGTGTCCTTGATCGGCGAGGGAACGCCGGACGCCTTCACGGCGACCTTCTTAGCCGTGACTTTCTTTGCGGGAGCAGCAGCAGCTTTCTTTGCAGCAACCTTCTTCGTCGGAACCGTAGCAGCCTTCTTGGCTACCTTTTTTGCGGAAGTCGCCATATTTCTCCTACCTCTAAGGGTCAGTAATTGCGAGAAGCGCACGCGATATGCACACGCTTCAACGCCGGATTCTACAAGCGCTTTCGCTTTCTGCGCGAATCTTTTGTGTATAACGGTTACGGTTTGTTGCGTGGCGCTGACTACCTCGCGCATTTCGAGCCTGTTTTTAAGGGGTAAACACGATCACCTGGCAATTTCGCCGCACCTGTCCAGCACGAATCTTCAAACGCATCCGGTGGCAGGAAGACGCCCGTATCAGTGACGAAATCGAGCGTACGTTACGCGCACGAGCGTCGGGGACGACTGACAGCACGGCACGCGCGACCCCGTAAACGCACGCTCAAGTCCTTGATTCGACACGCGGCATCAGCTTCGCGAGCGTCGCAAGCGCGGTCTCGATCTGTCCGGCCTCGATGCCGCCATAGCCAAATACGAGCCCTGGCTGCGGCGTTGCGCGCACATAGAAAGGCGCGAGCCCATGCAATGCAATCGATTCGGCGCGCGCCGCTTCGATCACGGCCGTCTCCGTGAGCGGCGCCTTCAGCAACGCAGCCATATGGATACCCGCCGTCGGCACGATGGGCTCGAACCAGCGCGCGAGATCGCCCTGCAGATGTACAAGCAGACTTGCCCGGCGCGCTGCGTAAAGCTTGTGCATCCGCTTCAGGTGCCTGGCAAAGTCACCGTTCAGCATGAAACTGGAAAGCGCCGTCTGCGTCAACGAGCAACCATGCCAATCGCCGATCTGCCTCGCCTTGCGCAGCGTCTCGAACAACGATGCGGGCGGCACCATGTAACCGACGCGCAGTTCGGGAAATATCGTCTTTGAAAACGTTCCCACGTACGCAACGAGGCCGGTGCGGTCGAGGCTCTTCAGCGGCTCCATCGGCCGTCCTTCGAAGCGGTATTCGCAGTCGTAGTCGTCTTCGATGATGACGGCATCGCGCTGTTGCGCCCATTCGAGCAGTTCGACGCGCCGCGCGAGACTCATCGGCATGCCGAGCGGAAACTGATGCGACGGCGTCACGTAGACGAGCCGCGCGTGATTCGGCAGCTTGCTCACGACGAGGCCTTCGGCATCGACGGGCACGGCCGCGACCTTCGCGCCCACTGCCGTGAGGCACGCGCGCGCGGGCGGATAGCCGGGGTCTTCGATAGCCGCGACGTCGCCGGGACGCAGCGTCACGCGCGCGATGAGGTCGAGCGCATGCTGCGCGCCCTGCGTCACGATGACGTCCTCCCAGTTGCTCGCGACGGCCCGATTAAACGCGAGATAGCGCGAAATCGCGAGCCGCAACTCCTGTTCGCCGGCAGCATCGCGATACGTGCCGCGTCCACGCGACTGCACGCGAAGCGCGTGATTCACGCAGCGGCGCCAGACGTCGAAAGGGAAATGGGACTTGTCGGTAACGCCGCCGATGAAGTCGTACGGCGTGCCGGGCGTGGGTTGCGGCCCGAGTACCTCGGGGACGGTGTGCCATACCGGTTGCGCGCGGGCGCTGGAGCTGGGTGCCGTTTTCGCCTCATGGGCGGCACGGGCGTGCGCTGGCTTTTCGGCGGGCAGTCGCTGTAAACCTCCGGCGACGAAGGTGCCCGAGCCGGGGCGCGTATGCAGGAAGCCTTCGGCGAGCAGGCGCTCGAAGACGTCGAGGGTCGTTTTGCGGGAAACGCCGAGTTGCAGCGCGAGATCGCGGGTCGAAGGCAGTCGGGTGCCGCCTGCCAGGCGGCCTTCGATTATCCCTGCACGCAGTTGTCTGTAGATTTGTCCCGCCAGGTCGTGGCGGCCCTCTACCGATAAGTGGATTTCCATTTTGAGGTTTTGGGTTTCTTTTTGCCTGCGGCGCTTTGGGTTTGTTGTTAGCTTAGCGTGCGTTCGCCGGTTCAGTGTTTTTGTTTGTGCCGGTATCCGCGTTTTGGCTTTTCGATGGGATCCGCGTTTTGTTAGCGTTCTTTACGCTTTGCCGTTCGGTGTTATGGTCTTTGCGCTGGCATCCGCTCTACGTTAGCTCGCTTCACGCGTCGCCCCTGTGCGGGGCGGCACCTACTTTTCCTTGCCGCCGCAAAGAAAAGTAGGCAAAAGAAAGCGGCTCACACCGCCAGCCCTTG
>NZ_JAGUUD010000246.1:0-2865 GCF_020177535.1 Paraburkholderia sp. XV
GCAGACTTCAATCGGACGACGGCGACGTGAGCGTCGCCCCCGATGGCACCGTCACTCAGAAGCCGCACGGCAACATGGATGAAACGCTGGTTTCGAAAGGAAAGGATCATCCTGAACAAGGCTCGTATACGCCTGAACACGATCGCGTCGATCCAGACCTGCAACCCGGCGGGGACAATGCGCCGCGCGGCCCGAAGCACGGAACGTGATCACAGCAAACATGTATGACAGGCGCGGCGGGCTGCTCGCGTGGGCTGTCATGACGCTGCTGGTTGTCTACGGCATGACCTCCACCGTCACGGGTGCCGTCAACACAGTCGGTAGCGTCGCGACGACGGGCGCGCAAGTCGGCGCAGCGGCAACGAACCGGACGGGAGCGGCAAACCCGTCGATCGACTCCGCAAGACAGCAGGTCCAGGCAGCCGTCGCATCGGCAGCGTCATTCGCGTCGAGTCCGGATGCGGAACCGCAGGCCCGTCAGGCAGCGGACCAGGCCGCTCGCGGTGTCGCGCGGGCCAGCTGGTACTCGTTT
Source organism: Paraburkholderia sp. XV (assembly GCF_020177535.1). NCBI lineage: Bacteria > Pseudomonadati > Pseudomonadota > Betaproteobacteria > Burkholderiales > Burkholderiaceae > Paraburkholderia > Paraburkholderia sp. XV. The sequence continues at coordinate 533 of NZ_JAGUUD010000246.1, forward strand.
GCCGCACTCATTGTGGGCGCAATTATCGCCATTGTTTCGGGCAGCGCGGGCTTCAGGCATCAGCCGCCTTTTGAAGAGTCCGGTGGTTCTTCGGCCAGAGGGGATACGCTGCCTCAACGGGGCCGATACGCACAGTCGTGATATCCCGCTCGACATGGTTAGCGGGAACACCGGCCGGTTGATATGGCGGAGAAGATCTTCCGGCAGGCGCAGGCCGGGTGCCCTGCATTCGCCCGCCTGCCCTCGGGATAAGCAGACCGTCGCTCGCTTAAAAGGCAACGGTATGGCGTTAAACTTCACCGATCGATATGAGACGCTCGCGGGTGATGACGATGACCCGTTATCTGCAGAGCAGTGGACGTGTGGGCGGTGTCACGGTCCAGACAGCGTGCGACGAGATGCATGTGATCGCGCTGTGGCGCCTGTTGACGGGCGCGGGCGCGAATGTACGGGGCGCCAGTACGGGCTGTGTGCGACACGGAGAATTTGAGCGCATCACGATCAGCTTCGAGCCCCTCGGTCAGGAGCAAGCGGACCTGCTCCTGGCCGAACTCGGCGCGCAAGCGTGGGTCACGCACGCATTGCTTCACGTCCTTGCGGCAGAGATCGACGACCGTCCAGGCTAGCGACGCGCGCTGCGCCCGGCCACCACGAATTCCCCGCCGGGACACTTTCCAGCTTCATCCTGCAGGCCGCCCGGACCGGCGCGGCATGTTTCGGCGACGATCCGCGCCATCAACAAGTAGCCGTCGAACCTGAGCTCGTACGACTACTCGCCGGTAGACGGGGGCTGCGCAACGCCCCGCTTCTACTCTCCAGCTTCGGCAGGCGGTTCCTCCGACAGCCAGTTGTGCACTTCCGGGCGCACGCTAAACGTCGGCGCCTCTATCCATGCCTCTAGCCACGACCGCCAGTTTGCCCATTGCGCGTCGTCCATGGAAAACTCTTCATAGCAGGCATCGGGCGGTTCCGCGCAAATCAGCACATAGGCGACCGCATGCCCGTTCCAGTAAGCGAGCAGTTCGTCGGTCAGATCAGCTGTCACACCTGCGCCGTGAGCACGTAATACGGTTCCGATCTTTTGCTCGAATTCTTCGCGCGTCATCGCCATCCTTCCTCCGGGGTTGATCGCGCACCGCATAGGCGCGCGTGTAGGCAAAGCCACCGCGTACGCCTGCTGCACAACGCCAGGATTTGCAGTCGCTTTCGCGTAACTTTTCCAATCAGGTCGTGCAACCTCTGCCTTCCTGCACGCGGCCGGAGAAACGTCGGCCGGCCGCACAGTGACGAAATTATCGGCCCGCTGCCCGTCATTCCCATGGCAGATGCCTATCGTGTGCTCCAGCTCTCCGCGCCCGTTGATTCGTCCATGGCGCGGCGTGGCCGCGACGGCCCGACACCAGTTCCAGAATTGATCTCGTCGGCACACTTACACGCAGCGTTTCGATGTCGCGTGGAACGAACCATCTGCAAGTCCGTATTTCGTTTCGAGGCTGCGGGTCCGCACCGTCTGCAATCTCCATGATGAATACGTGATGGCGCTTGTTGAAGCCGACGAATTGCCAAAGATAGGCCGACGACACGGCGACCAGCGAAGTCTGCTCCTCAAGCTCGCGATGCGCGCATTGCAGCGGACTTTCGTTCGCGCGGACAATGCCGCCAGGCAGCGTCCAACGGATGCGGTGTCGCACGAATAGAACCGTGTCGTCGCGTCGGCAGATGACGGTCGCCTGCTCTTTCATGTTGGCTCCTTGATGCGTGCATGCGGCAGTGCAGTTCCGCGCGTCGCCGCGCGGCTGACGGACGGTCTCGGTAAGCAGTAGCAAGAATCAGGCACGCCAAATGCCGTCACGCAGGGTGGCCCTTTTGCGATGCCAGTAACTCATTAAGCTTCAGGTGGCGTGCCGGACAACTTGGCGTTGAATTCGCCAGTTGGTGCCGTGACCGCGGCGACGCGGCGGCCCCCGCAGCCGATGCCTAAGGGTGGCGGCCTGTGCCGACGGTGAATCGGCCAGCAGCGCGGCTTCGCACGCACGTCGGATGATCCGGCATAGAACCGCATCCGCATCGATAAATCCCCGGCTATCGAATACCGCGCGCATGCCAGCCGGGTCCAGCACACAGCCGTGCCACTCTGCCAGACGGGCCGCGATGGGTAATGCCCGACTCGAAATCCTGACCCGTCGAAGCATCCAGCACGGTGGAATCGGCGATGTGTCATCGTCGCATGACACTTACAGACTGCGCGGGCGACAACCACGTTCGAGACTCGGAAAACACGAGCAGATGTAAAGCCACGAGCAGCGTGAGAAGTCTTACCTGTCCGTCGACTT
>NZ_JAGUUD010000247.1:0-2654 GCF_020177535.1 Paraburkholderia sp. XV
CGTAAGCGGCTCGCGAGGGCCGTTCGCCATCTCGCGTGAGCTTGACGCATGATTCGAGCAAGCAGCGGACGTTGAGATCATCGCCCGCATTGATTCGGACTGTAGAGGACCTACCGAGATGTCGAACGCATCCCCCAAGGCTCGCCAAACGCACCGCGTGTATTCGCTCGAATTCAAGCAGCAAGTTGTCCAGGAGACTCTTGAGCCCGGAACGTCGGTCTCGGTCGTCGCGCGACGGCACGACATGAACGCTAACGTCGTGTTCGAGTGGAAGCGGCTGTATCGGGAAGGCAAGCTGAAGCTGCCGGGCGTCGAAGCGGCGCCGACATCATCCACCGAATTATTGCCGGTCAACGTGATCGACCTGCCCTTGCCGATGCCGCGCCCGGCACAGCTTGCGGCAAACGAGTCGCCGTCGACGGCGGGCAACGTGCCACCCTCCGTCTGCGAGATCGAGGTTGAGATCGGCAAACGCCGCGTGCGAATCCGCGGCCTGCCGCTCGAGTGCGCCGAATCGTTCCTGCAGGAGTGCCTGCGGTGATCCAGGTTCCAGTCGGCACGCGGATCTGGCTGGTCGGCGGTCTTACAGACATGCGATGCGGGTTTCAGGGACTCTCGGCAAAGGTACAGACAGCGATCGAGGAGAATCCGCTGGGCGGCAACGTGTTCATTTTTCGCGGTCGCCGTGGTGATCTCGTCAAGGTTTTGTGGGCCACCGAGGACGGACTCTGGCTTCTTGCCAGGCGTCTTGAGCGAGGCCGCTTTGTCTGGCCACAAGCCGATGGCGGCAAGGTTCATCTGACGGCAGCCCAGCTGTCGATGTTGCTCGAGGGCATCGACTGGCGACAGCCGCGCCGCACCACCACACTCTCGATGTTGTAAACCGCGCGGAAGGCTCGTAAACTGCGCCACATGTCGAACGGCGCCGATCTTCCCGACGATGTCCAGGCCCTGCAAGCGTTGGTGCTTGCGCAACGCGCGTCGCTTGCTGAACAAGGTGGCGAGATCGAGCGTCTGCAGCGGGACATGGCAGAGCGGGACCTCGAGATCGAACGGCTGAAGGCACAGATCGACAAGCTCAAGCGGATGCACTTCGGCCGCAAGTCCGAGCAGCTTGACCGGCAGATCGCCCGGCTCGAGACCGAACTGGAGGAACTGGCTGCCGGGCGCGGCGTTGCCGATGTGCGCCGTGCTCGCGCGTCGCAGACCAACACGCCCGGCAGCAGCACATCCCCGAAGGAAGCGCTGCCCTCTCATCTGTCGCGCGATGAGCACGTGCTCGAACTCGAACCGAGCTGCCCGCTGTGCGGAAATTCCATGCAGCCGCTCGGCGAAGACATATCCGAACAGCTCGCCCGCGTCGCGGCCGCGTTCAAGGTTATTCGCACGATCCGACCCAAGGCGGTCTGCACCGGCTGCGCTCAGTTCTCGCAGCCGCCCATGCCCGGCTTGCCGATCGAGCGCAGCATCGCCCACCCGAGCCTGCTCGCGGACATCCTGGTCTCGAAGTACGCGGACCATACGCCGTTGTACCGCCAGTCGGAGATTGCCGCGCGCGACGGCGTCACGCTCGACCGCGCCAGCATGGGGCGCTGGGTTGGCCAGTGTGAGGAGCTCTGCCGTCCGCTGACCGAGGCGCTGCGCCGTTACACGATAGCCGGCACCAAGCTGCACGCGGACGACACGCCAATCCCTGTGCTCTCGCCTGGCAACAAGAAGACCCGGACAGGGCGCCTGTGGGTCTACGTGCGCGATGATCGTCGCTCGGGCTCGACGGAACCGGCCTCGGTGTGGTTCGACTACTCGTCCGACCGCAAAGGAGTCCATCCTCAGACCCGTCTCGCCGGATTCGAGGGCATCCTTCAGGCAGATGGCTACGATGGCTTCAACGAACTGTACGCGACTGGCAAAGTTCGTCACGCAGCCTGCTGGGATCACGCGAGGAGACGGTACTTCGAGATTCATGCGAGCACGCCAACCGACAGCACCCAGGAGTTGCTCGAGATGATCGGCGAGCTCTACAGCATCGAAGCCGATATCCGCGGCAAACCAGCCGCCGAGCGGCTGCGCGCACGACAAGAGAAGAGCAAGCCGCTGCTCTTCGCCTTCGAAACGAAGATCAGGACCAGGCTCGCGACGCTGTCGAAGAAGTCGGACCTGGCCGGCGCAATCAACTACTCGCTGAATCGCTGGGCCGAATTGATGCTGTTCTGCGACGATGGGCAGGCCGAGATCAGCAATATCCTGGCCGAAAATGCTCTGCGCTGCGTGAGCCTGGGTCGCAAGAACTTCATGTTCGCCGGTTCCGACAGCGGGGGCGAGCGGGCTGCCGCGATGTACGGTCTGATCGGGACGTGCAAGCTCAACGGGATCAATCCGCGTACCTACCTCGAATACGTCTTGACCCATATCGCTGATCACCAAATCAATCGCATCGAAGAACTGCTGCCCTGGAACGTGGCCCCCAGGCTGCCCAGGAAGACCAGTCCACCCGCATCCGCTTCCTGATCGCCGGGTAAATCCAGATAGATCGCGTCCACGATCGCCGATCATGGACAGGATCTCCCCCGACTCACCCGTTACTCTCCAGATCGCCACCACCATGCCTCACTTACGCGCGTAACGTCGAGAACGGCCTACGCGAGCCGCTTACG
>NZ_JAGUUD010000248.1:0-2633 GCF_020177535.1 Paraburkholderia sp. XV
AGGTCGGGCCCGATTGCACGTGGGTGAAATCGAGAATGCGCACACCGTCGAGTGCTTTACCCATGTTCTGTCCCCTCCGAGCACTTGACGCTCTGTTTTTCGATCGTCCGTGTTCTATACGGTATGTGATATATCTAATCGCTGCAAGCGCTTTCACCTTCGTAAGAAGAACCGGTTTGAACGCCCGGAGCCTTGCGAGACAAGGCAAAGACGCCGAATAGCGGGTTATGGACCGGCTTCACAAAGGGAAAACCCCGATCAATTTATCCGCTTGAGCATCTTTGATATATCACATACCATATTTCAAACCTGAGCCGACCGCCCTATCAATTGACGCCGCCGAGCGTCGAATCCATCTAGCGAGGAGACAGGTGAATATTCACGAATATCAGGCGAAGGAACTGCTGAAAGGCTACGGCGTCGCCGTGCCGAATGGTCGCGTCGCGTTCACGCCGCAGGAGGCCGAGGACGCGGCGCTCGCGCTGGGCGGCTCGGTGTGGGTCGTGAAATCGCAGATTCATGCGGGCGGGCGCGGCGCGGGCCGTTTCGCCGACGATCCGGACGGCCAGGGCGGCGTGCGCGTCGTCAAGTCGGTCAGCGATGTCGGTCTGAACGCGGCGCGGATGCTGTCGCACGTGCTCGTCACGAAGCAGACGGGGCCGGCGGGGCGCGAAGTGAAGCGCGTCTATATCGAGGAAGGCTGCGCGATCGAGCGCGAACTGTATCTCGGCATGCTGATCGACCGCAGCACGTCGCGTATCACGGTGATGGCGTCGACGGAAGGCGGCATGGAGATCGAGGAAGTGGCCGCGCGCACGCCCGAGAAGATCCTGAAGGTCGCGATCGATCCCGCGACGGGTCTGCAACCGTTCCACGCGCGCCAGATCGCGTTTGGCCTCGGGCTGACGGGCAAGCAGATCAAGTCGGCGACGCAGTTCATCGCCAACGCGTATCGCGCGTTCGTCGAGCTGGATGCGTCGATTGTCGAGATCAATCCGCTCGTCGTCACGCAGCAAGGAGACGTGATCGCGCTCGACGCGAAGATCAATTTCGACGACAACGCCCTCTTCCGCCATCCGTCCATCGAAGCGCTGCGCGACGAAGCGGAAGAAGACGCCGCCGAACTGGAAGCCGCGAAGCATGGCCTCAACTACGTCACGCTCGACGGCAACATCGGCTGCATGGTGAACGGCGCGGGCCTCGCCATGGCGACGATGGACATCATCAAGCTCTATGGCGGCGAGCCGGCGAACTTTCTCGACGTAGGCGGCGGCGCCACCAAAGAACGCGTCGCGACCGCGTTCCGCCTGATTCTGCGCGACCCGAAAGTGGAAGGCATTCTGGTCAACATCTTCGGCGGCATCATGCGCTGCGACGTGATTGCCGAAGGCGTCGTCAGCGCCGCGCGCGAAGTGGACTTGCGCGTGCCGCTCGTGGTGCGGCTGGAAGGCACGAACGTCGAACTCGGCAAGCAGATTCTGCGCGACTCGGGGCTGCCGATTCTCTCGGCCGATCATCTCGCCGACGCGGCGAGCAAGGTCGTCGCCGCAGTGAAGGAAAACAACGCGACGGAGGCGAACTGACATGGCCGTACTGATAGATCGCAACACCAAAGTGATTTGCCAGGGCTTCACGGGATCGCAGGGCACGTTTCACTCGGAGCAGGCACTCGCCTACGGCACGCAGATGGTCGGCGGCGTCACGCCCGGCAAGGGCGGCGCGGCCCATCTCGGGCTGCCCGTGTTCGACACCGTCGCCGATGCCGTCGATGCAACGGGCGCGAACGCGTCCGTGATTTACGTGCCGCCGCCCATGGCAGCGGACGCGATTCTCGAAGCCGTCGACGCGCAAATCCCCCTCGTCGTCTGCATCACCGAGGGCATTCCCGTCATCGACATGGTGCGCGTGAAGCGCGCGCTCGCGGGTTCGGCGACGCGCCTGATCGGACCGAACTGTCCTGGCGTCATCACGCCGGGCCAGTGCAAGATCGGCATCATGCCGGGGCATATTCATCGTCCAGGCAAGATCGGCGTGGTGTCGCGCTCGGGCACGCTGACCTACGAAGCCGTCGCGCAAACCACGGCAGCGGGGCTCGGGCAGACGACCTGTATCGGCATTGGCGGCGATCCCGTCAACGGTACGAACTTCATCGACTGCCTGGAGATGTTCCTCGCCGACGACGACACGCAAGGCATCATCATGATCGGCGAAATCGGCGGCTCGGCCGAAGAGGACGCCGCGCAGTTCCTGAAGGACGCGCGTTCGAACAAGCCGGTGGTGGGGTTCATCGCCGGCACCAGCGCGCCGCCCGGACGGCGGATGGGCCACGCGGGCGCGATCATCTCGGGCGGCAAGGGCACGGCGGGCGCGAAGATCGACGCGATGCGCTCGGCGGGCATTCACGTCGCGCAGTCGCCGGCGGCGCTCGGCGAGACGATGCTCAAGGCCATGCAGTGACGATGTGAAAAAGGCCAGCGGACCGTCAGGTCCGCTGGCCTTTGGATGCGTCAGGCAGAAACGCTCAATCCAGAAAATCGCAATTCGCTTCGACGAAAGCCGCCAGTCCGAGCGAGTGATCGCGCACGAGACGCTCGGCGAGTTCGGTGTCGCGCTTCTCCAGTGCCTCGATGATG
>NZ_JAGUUD010000249.1:0-2598 GCF_020177535.1 Paraburkholderia sp. XV
GCAACTCACCGGACAGGACGATGAACCCGACCAACGCAACGACTCGCGCGCAGATCAAACGGCTGATCGTCCGCGACCTGCTGGCCGCAGTACTCAAATACCGGGCAATCACAGTTGCGTCATTTGCTTTGATGATTCTCGCGAAGCTTTCTGCCGTCGCCATTCCGCTCACGCTCAAACACATCGTCGACGAACTGAGCCATCCCGCAGCGCCTGTCGTATTTCCCGTTTTTCTCGTGCTGGCGTACGCGCTGCTGCGTTTTTTTGCCGATGCGTTGAACGAGGCGCGCGACGTGGTCTTCAGTCCTGTCACGCAGCGCACGGTCGCGGATTTCGCGGAGCGCACCTTTGACCATCTGCAACGGCTCGGCGCGCGCTTTCATGCGCAGCGCGAGACGGGCGCTGTGGTGCGCGACGTTCAGAAGGGCACGGAGGGCATCGGCTTTCTGCTCGGCACCGCGCTGTTTTCCATCTTGCCGACCATCATCGAGATCGGGACGATCATTGCGATCGTCATGCGCAACTATGAGTGGGCGTTCACGATCATCATCGCGGTAACCTTTACGTGCTACGCGTTCTACACCTACGTGTTCACCCAGCGGCGGCTCGTGGTGCAGCGTCGTGTAAATGCGATCGAGGCGCAATCGGATGCACGGCTCGTCGATAGTCTGCTGAACTACGATACCGTCAAGTTCTTCGCCACCGAGGAGACCGAGACCCGGCGCCTTTCGGACATCCTTGCCCAATGGATCGACGCACGCATTGCAAACCAGCGCGCGCTGACGGCCCTGCATGTCGGGCAAAGCGGCGTGATCGCGACGGGCATCGCTGCCGTGGTGCTGCTGGCAGTGCAGAACGTGACGACGGGTGCCATGAGCGTCGGCGATCTCGTGCTGATCAACGCCTACATCATTCAGGTCTGCATGCCGTTGAACACACTCGGCTTCGTGTTCCGCGAGACCAACGACGCGAAGGTCAATGTCGAGCGGATGTTCACGATTCTCATTGCCCGTGGCATACCGGGTGAGGACATCGATATGCCGGAAGCAAAGCCGCTGGTCGTGACGCATGGCGCGATCGAGTTCGAGCACGTGAACTTCGGTTACCACCCAATGCGTCCGGTGCTGCGCGATGTGACGTTCCACGTGCATCCGGGCCACCGGCTCGCGGTGGTCGGCGGCAGCGGCTCGGGAAAATCCACCCTTGTGCGGTTGTTGTTCCGCATCTATCAGACGGGCTCGGGGCGTGTGTTGATCGATGGCCAGGACGTGCGCGGGATTACGCAGAAAAGCCTGCGCGAAGCGATTGGGATCGTGCCGCAGGACACGGTGCTGTTCAACGACACGATTGCCTACAACATCGCCTACGGAAGGCAGGGTGCGACGCGCGCCGACGTGGTGCGCGCAGCGCGTGCGGCGCAGATCGACGAGTTCATCGAGCGCTTGCCCGATCACTATGACACGCGTGTCGGCGAGCGCGGCGTGCTGTTATCGGGCGGCGAGCGGCAGCGCATTGCGATTGCCCGCGCGATACTGAAAGACCCCCGCATCATCGTGTTCGACGAAGCGACCTCGGCGCTCGACACCCGCTCTGAACGTGCGATCCAGGCTGAACTGAACCGGCTTGCGCGCGGCCGCACATCGGTTTCGATCGCGCACCGGTTATCGACGGTAGTCGACGCAGACTGGATTCTCGTGATGGAGCACGGGCGGATCGTCGAGCAGGGCACGCATGAGGATCTGCTGGCGCGCAACGCGGTCTACGCGAAGATGTGGGCGTTGCAGTGGCAGCAGGGCGAACTCGAACATCTTCAGCGAAAGGTATCGTCGGAATCGGTGAGGATCGGCGCGCTGATTGCGGATGCGCTGCGTCCTTTGCAAGCCGCGATTGCGGAACGTCGCATCGTATGGCGGACGGTCGTGCCACGAGACGACCTGCGTCTGACGGGCGATCCCGTCGAGTTGCAGCAGGCTGTCGGCATGCTGTGCCAGAGCGAGATCGAACAGACAGGTGCAGGCGGGCTCGTGGAACTTCGTGTCGAGCGTCAAGGCAATCATGCGTGGATCAGCGTAGTCGGCGCGCATGGCGGTTCGCTGGAATTGTCGCAGGCGACCGCCCGCGCGATCGAAGCAAAGCTGACAGCTTCGGGAGGCCGCCTGACGGCGATGCCCGTCGGTCAGCGTCTTGCCTACGGACTGGTTTTGCCTTTACGGCCTGTTCTGGATGACGATCATGTGAACGGGCAACGCCCGGCGGCGGCCGATGCGCCGCAAACCGTCGTCGATACGCAAAGGCCGCTCGAAGGCTTGCGCGTGCTCGCAATCGACGATCAGGAAGACGCGCGCGATGCCTTGGAGGCGGTGCTGACTGTGAGCGGCGCGCAAGTGCAAGTCGCCGGCTCGGGCGACGAAGCGCTCGCCCTTCTCGCGCATATGCCAGCAAACGCCAGGCCGCAGATTCTGCTTTGCGATATCGTGCTCGGCGTAGAAGACGGGTATCAGGTGCTGGCGCGCATCAGGGACTTCGAAGCCCTGCAAGGCGTGAACGCGCGCGATCAGATTCCGGGCATCGCATTGACGGGATATTCGCAGGCGGGGG